>NZ_AZRJ01000028.1:0-34057 GCF_002895495.1 Petrotoga sp. HWHPT.55.6.3
ACCCGTTCGCCACTGGTTATACTTCCGAAGAAGCATAACCCGTCCGACTTGCATGTGTTACGCACGCCGCCAGCGTTAACCCTGAGCCAGGATCAAACCCTTCATCCTATACTCTTGGGCCTCCTCTATCTACTTTTCAAAGAGCTTCATTCATCAAGGGCTTTACCCCTCAAACTTACTTAAAACAAAAATTTATTTTTTTAAAAGAACTTGGTTTGCTTAAAAACGCAAACTTTAATAACTCTTTCATCCATCAGCGTTGTATATATTACCACATCTCTCTCCACTTTGTCAATTTCTTTTTTATGAACTTATTTGAAAATTATTGTGAATTGATAATTTTGTCAAAAGTCTCTTTTAGAAAACATTGACCTTGTATTTAAAAAAATGAGGCCTTCAAAACCAGGCCTCATTGAAATTTTACGCAATTAGCTCTGTACCTCTTCCATTAATAGTATATTGTTTCTTAACAAAGCTTCTAAATCTTCGACTGTGTATACTTTAAGAGGTTCAATTCCATTAAAAGATGTCGCATATTCATTGGTGTAAGCACCTGTATTTATGAAATATACTATATCATTATAATCAATATCGATTGGTAGCTCAATTTCATCGTAGATAGTATCCACACTGTCACAAGTAGGGCCAGCTAAGGTCATAGTTGTTGTCTCGGAATACTCTTTACCTTCCACCAACACTTCATACCTGAAATTTTCAATGGTTTCCATTAAACCGTGAAAAACCCCAGTATCTAAAAACACCCAGTTTTGTGTCCCTTTTCTACTCCTTAAAAGTACTCTTGATGCAATTATTCCAGCATTCCCAACCATAGACCTTCCGGGTTCAGATAAAACTCTCAATCCTTCCACCCAACCAAGATACTCTTTGATCGATTCATTTATTACTTCTCCAATTTCTTCTACTTCCGGAACTGGTTTTGTGTGTTTTACTGGAATGCCACCACCTAGATTCAACATTTTTAAATCGATCTTTTGCTTGTGAAGCTTTTCAAAAACCTCGCTGGCATTCAAAATTGCTTCCTTCCACTTGTATTTGTTATATGATTGTGAACCAACGTGGAAAGATACCCCATATGGAATTAATCCTTTTCTTTTTGCATATTTGAGTATTTCTATTAAATGATCTACGTCCGTACCAAATTTACCTGACAGTGGCCAATCCGAATCATTGGAGCTCATTGAGAGTCTTCCATATACTTTAGCACCTGGAGCGTTTCTTGCAATCTTTTCAACTTCCATCTCAGCATCTACTGCAAAATATTCTACTCCATTATCCCAGGCGAATTTTATGTCTTTTTCTTTCTTTATGGTATTTCCAAAACTCATTTTATCTGTAGAAATTCCCAACTTCATCAATTTCTCTATTTCCCCTCTTGATGCAACATCAAAAGAAGCTCCTAAATCTCTTAATGTTTCAAGTATGCTAGGATGAGAATTGGCTTTTACCGCATAAAAAATTTCCACATCGTTGATTGAATTTTTGAGCTTGTAATAATTTTCCTTTACATAATTAGTGTCTAATACTAAAAAGGGTGTTTCTAGATTTTTTGCCGCTTCTCTTATGAGTTGCGTTAATTCCAATTTATCCAACCTCCCTAAGTTTTTTTGGATTTTATATTGCCTTTAGAAACTCTAAAATTATCTTATTCATATTCGTAAACTGCTAAATTTTTGAGAATCCAAATTTCAAAAATCATAAATTTCTAATTCAATATTTAATACACAAAAAGTAACGCACAAACATTTATTTAGTTAATATATAATTATGCTAAGTTACATTATTAAATATCCGGAATGGTATTCACAAAATCCCTTTGTAGTGGTATAATTTAAACGAATGGCAGTTAATAAGCCGAGGTGGCGGAATTGGTAGACGCGTAAGATTCAGGATCTTATGGGCTTTTGTCCGTGCGGGTTCAAGTCCCGCCCTCGGCACCATCCACCTTTCTTTAAGAGGCGGAAGCTCGTTTCTTCAGAAAAGGTGATTTTTTATTTTATGATTCAATTTTGATATAATTTAAATAATTGTCGGAAAATCAAAAGGAGGTCCATTGTATTAATGAGAAGCGTTTTTAGAGATTTTACTGATTATTTTTTTGAAGTATTGACTTATCCAAAAGAAAAATGGAATTTATTTTGGCAGGATTACAAAAGATCTTTAGATTTTATAAATCTTTATCAAGAAAAAAAAGATATCAAAGATGATGAGATTGTTGAAAAGTTTAAAAAAATTGGAAGAAGGGAACTTGACAGGGCTTTTTGGTACAAGCAAGAAATCATAAAAGATTTAAAAGCTGATATCATCAAGGACCTGACAAAATCCTCTGAAAAGTTTCAAGTTGACAGGGGAGATTATGCGGTTTATTTAACTGTGTTCACAGGTAATAGCCCTTACGAATTTTTAGAATCATTCATAGGAACCATAATTGGTATAGATATACTTTATTTTTATTTCAACAGAGATAAGATCGACCCAAAAACCCTAATAGAAGAAGCAATAATGAAATTCATTAATTCTACACCACCCAATAAGAAAAAAGCTGATTTTTGGATTTTATACGATAAAATTAAAACGCTTATCAGTGACAAAAATTATAACGATCAGCAGAGTATTTTAAAATTAATTTCTCAATTGTTAGCTGAAAGGATACCTTATTATAATTGGGTGGGTTTTTACCTAGTCGATGAGACAGAAGATAATTCTCTTGTATTAGGACCTTTTGTTGGAGAGCCAACAGAACATACAAAAATTAAGTTTGGACAAGGTATCTGTGGGCAAGCAGCAAGTACAAAAACGACCTTCGTTGTTGATGATGTTAGCAAAGAGGATAACTATCTTTCATGCAGCCCAAAAACACAATCAGAAATCGTTGTTCCCATATTTGATAAAAATGGCAATATTGTTGGTGAAATAGATATTGATAGTCATGAAAAAGCCCCTTTTGATCAAGACGATCGATCATTTTTGGAGGCTATTGCGAAGCTTCTTTCGGAAAGATTTTGGTAAAAAAGGTGATTATGTGAATCTAGATAAAATTAAAGAAATTTTTAAGGATTATCCTCCTAAACCTATAGGAATAGAAAAGTGTTTTTCTGTGTTGATTTCGTTGATACAAAAAGACAATTCTTTACACCTTTTATACGAATTGAGATCCAAAACTTTAGAGAGACAACCTGGTGAAATTTCTTTCCCAGGAGGAGAAATTGAGTCCAATGAAACTCCAAAAAATGCAGCTATTAGAGAAAGTTGTGAAGAATTAAATTTAAAACCAAATAACATAGAAATATTGGGAGCAGCTGATTATCTCCTTACTCCCTTTAATTATTTAATATATTCGTATGTTGGCTTTTTGAATATAAACGTTAACACAATAAAACCTAATGAAGAAGTGGAGGAAGTATTCACTGTACCTTTAGAATATTTCTTATCTCATGAACCTTTAGTACATAACACTTATCTTACAAATGAAATAGATGAAGGATTCCCTTACGATCTTATCCCTAATGGAAAAGATTACAACTGGAGAGTTGGTAAATACCCTGTTTATTTTTATGTCTACGAAGATAGAATTGTTTGGGGCATCACCGCCAGATTGACCTACGAGTTTATTAAGAAATTGAAACGTGATGATTCAATTACAGAGAATAAAAGTTAAATCATTTACATTTGTGCCGGTAGGTCCTGTTATAACTAGACCGTCAATACTTTGGAGAGCATGATATGAGTCGTTGTTATTTAATACCTTTTCAACATCTATTCCTTTCTCTTGTAATCTGTTGATCGTTTCTCCGTCAACTATTCCGCCGGCGGCATCCGTCGGGCCATCTGTTCCATCTGTTCCTACCGAAGCGATCAAAACTTCTTGATATCCTTTAATACCTCGAGCTGCCGATAAAAC
Source organism: Petrotoga sp. HWHPT.55.6.3 (assembly GCF_002895495.1). NCBI lineage: Bacteria > Thermotogati > Thermotogota > Thermotogae > Petrotogales > Petrotogaceae > Petrotoga > Petrotoga sp. HWHPT.55.6.3. Next base: position 3,920 of record NZ_AZRJ01000028.1, read on the forward strand.
CAATTCTTGATTCCTTCCTCCTTTACCCTTTCCCATAACATGAACAACGGTTTCTCCTCCTAAAATTATTGCACAAGGAGTTTTTAAAGGTCTTTCTCTTTCTTTTTCCTCTCTAACTATGGCAGCTAAAAATGATCCAGCTTCTTTTGCTTCACAATCAAGGGTAGTTGTTAAAATCATAGTATTATATCCCAAACTTTGAGCAATCTTGGCAGCACTTTCACAAACCTTGGCTACACTACCTATAATCCTTGTTTCAACGTTATTTAGATGCTTTGGAGTCTCATTTTTTAAGGCTCGTAAGATCTTTTCTGAAAGTTGTAAGTCATATTTTTTTATTATTTTTTCCACATCTTCGATGGTGGTAGAATCAGGGTATGCAGGACCAGATGCTATACTATCCAATCTATCTCCTAAAACATCAGATAGAACAAGAGAATATATTTTGGCAGGTTCAACTAACTTTGCAAAATTCCCTCCCTTAACTCGAGAGAGATGTTTCCGAATTGTATTTATTTCCACTATATTTGCCCCGGATTTTAACAACATATCTGTTACTTTTTTTAGGTCTTCCAAAGTAACGTCCTCAACAGGAAGCTCAAAAAGGGCTGAACCTCCTCCTGAAACAAGAAATAATACAACATCATCTTCACGTAAATTTTCTACCAATTCTATAGCTTTCTTTGTAGATTTTATGGTATTTTCATCCGGAATCGGATGACCTGCTTCATATATTTGAAGACCACCTATAGCACCTTGAGAATGGCCATATTTTGTTATAACTATTCCATCTTTTACCTTATTCTTTAAAAATTCTTTTGCTGCTTTGGCCATTCTCCAGGCAGCTTTACCTATAGCAACTATATGAATATTATCTTCTAAACTCAAATTCTCAAGTTCTTGTTGAATAGCTTTTTCAGGTAAAACAGAATCTATTGAACTTTTTATTATTCTAAAGGCATCTTCACGTAAATTTTTCAAACAATCAACTCCTTACAAAATCATTAAACTTATAATCCATATAACGATTGCTGCCGTGACTCCTTCTATTAATGTCCCCAGCGTTTGAAGCCTATAAGCTTGATTAACACTCATTCTCGAAAATTGTGAAACAACCCAGAAATAACTATCGTTGGCATGAGATACTACCATGGAACCAGCTCCAATGGCAACAACAGACAACGCTATTGCAGCAGGTGTGGTCAAACCTAGAGAGCCCATCAATGGTGCCATTAACGATGCAGTAGTTATTATGGCAACAGTTGAAGATCCTTGGGCCGATTTAATCGCTGCAGCTACGATAAAAGGCAGCCAGATACCTAAATTAGCTGTTGCTAAACCTTCGCCTAATACATTTGCAATTCCTGAATTTTGAAGGACTCTTCCAAATGCACCCCCAGCTCCTGTTATCAAAATAATAGATGCCGCATTCAACAATCCTTCACCTACCCAACCACTTGAAGAAAGCATCTTTTTATCTAATTTTTTGGGTAAAGTGAAAGCAATTAAAACTCCAATTAAAAGAGCGATTACCGGATTACCTACAAAACCAAAAAAGTTTCTAATAGCTCCGTCTCCAAAAGGTCTGGTTGGGAAATCAGAAATTGATTTTAAAAGTATCAATATGATAGGAACAACTATCGGCATGAAAGAATTAAAAGTTGAAGGGGCTTTCTTGGTTCTTTCCTCTATTTCGGAATCGCTTAATTCAGGTTCTGGATCTATATATATTCTTTTTCCCATTATATTGGCGTATAGTACGCCTATTAGCATAGCGGGAATAGAAACTACCAAACCAATTAATATAACCATCCCCAAATCTGCACCTAAGATACCAGCAGCAGCTATGGGTCCTGGGGTAGGAGGAACCATTGTATGTGTTGCATATAATCCAAGACTAAGGGCAAGACCGGTTGCTGCAAGGGAGAACTTTGCCCTCTTCGTAACAGCCCTGTTCAATGGGGAAAGAATTACAAATCCAGAGTCACAAAAAACAGGGATGGAAACTATATAACCTATTATAGCCATAGCCAACGGAACTCTTTTTTCCCCAGTTAATTTTAAAGTAGCTTCCGCCATCTTAAAAGCACCACCAGACTTTTCAAGGAAAGTACCAATTATCGTACCAGCGGCAATTACAATGCCTATACTTCCAAGCGTTCCTCCAAAACCACCGGTAATTGAATCAACTATTTCCGTCAAACCCATTCCAGAAAAAATACCGAACAAAATCGCAGTGAAAAGTAAAACTAAGAAAGGGTGTAGCGTTAACCTTGCAGTTGCAAAAATTATAAAAATAACAGATAAAACCAATAAAAAGATCAACCATATACCCATTAGTAATACCCCCTTAATATTAATTAATGTATTTCTTTTTGCAAATACATCCTTTTGTCCGCTATTTCAATGGCTTTCTCAATATCAGGAGCTTCTTGAGGAACAAGACAGTAGCCTATACTTATAGAAGATATTATCAATGTATCTTTAATTGTTATTGGGGTTTTAACAGTTGATTTGATCCGTTGTATTATTATGTCAATACTATTGTTCTCTCTTATTTCATTTATTATTATAACAAATTCGTCTCCCCCGTACCTATAGATTAAATCATCAGATTTAATAGAATTTTGAATTCTCTTTGTAAGAATTTTTAAAGCTTGATCTCCAATGGTGTGCCCAAAATTATCGTTAATCTTTTTAAAATTGTCAAAGTCCAGAAAAATAACCGCCTTATTTGAACTATCGGATTTATGTTGAGAGATATATTTTTCAAGGGCTTTCCTATTGTACACCTGAGTTAAGATATCTAAATCTGAACTTAGAAACAGTTCATTCAAAGAAAAAATCGTTTTTAAAATCCTATCTATATCTTCTAGAAAATAATTTATCAATTCTTTTTCAAATTTGGATACTTTTACTTCCTTAAACCAATCCACATTCAAAACACCTATTATCTCATTTTTTACCATAATCGGCATGCCCAGCCAAGACTTAGACAAGCTATGTTTTTGATTCCAAAGAGTATTATTTTTAGTATCTTTTATAAAAAGTATTTTTTTTGTATTGAATACCCTTTTTATATGTTCTCCGCTAATCTGTATTTCTTTGGCTACTTCTTCTAAGGGAAGAAAGTCTAAATTCTTTGACCAAAATAAAAATCTCCATTCGTCATTATTGGGAGTCAATAAAAAACTCCAAGAATCGGCTTTTAAAAAGAGAGGTAACTTTTCTATAATAGATTTAAGTGCATAATCCTTTTCGACCTCATTTTCTAAACAAGTAATAGCCGTTTCAAAAAGAGAGCTTTTAAATCGATTCCTTATAACTTTTTTCGGACTGGGAGGAGCGAAAGCAGGTGGTTTATCTTTTTCATTAGCGATTCTTCTAACATAGATTGCAGTTTTTATCCCTATATAAAAAACATAGACCAATATTAACAAAATTACAATAGAAATGATTATATATACCATACTAACTCCTTCAAATATTACAATTATCGTATATTAATCTTTTTTTCCTAAACATTATATCACGATTCTAACCCTTTGGATAGAATTGTGATTTTTTTATAACTTTTTATAATCCACCACAGCAAAAGTCCATAACTTGTAGTTTGAGCTTTTTACCCATTCGGCGCTTATGGGCATAGCAAATTCCGGAGCCAATCGCCCATTTAATATCCAATATTTTGACTCTTCGTTGTTATATATACCTGGATTTACCAAAATCTTCAGCTTTAAAGGGCTGTCTACTATATCAACAAAATCTATGGTATCTTCATTCTGAAGAAGATGTTTTATCTCTTCTAAAATTTCTTTAGAGGGTAAAGGTTTAACATTTATCAGAGCGATATTCTTTGAAAGAGGGCCGATAATTTTAACGTTTGCGATCTCTCTTTGAACATCGTAAAAATCTAGCACATCGTGAATTACTTCGTTGGCAATGATATCAGCTCTTGAATGATAATCTCTATTAACAGACATTTTTAATAAATGCTTGTACTTACATCCCTCTCTTATTTTATTCTCCCCGATTTTTGGTATCGTTATATTATAGTAATCTAAAATCTCTTGTATTTCTTCTTTGCTCAAATTTAAAAGGGGAGAGTATATCCCATCAAAAAACTTAATCCCCGTATTGCCCCACGAATCAGATAAGTTGGCACCTGAAGCAACTATCCCTTTATAAGAAAATTGCTTTACCTTCCCCATTTTTACAATTCTTGTACATTGATTACAATTTGGTCCATGGTACATTATCCCTTCTTGTTCTTCTTCGCCTCGTGAAAAAAATAATTTTAAACCCAACTGTTTGGATAAGGTTAAAACAGCTTCTAATCCTTTTGAGTAAGAATAACCACCAAAACAAACGTTCACTAAAGTAATCTTACTTTTAGGAAAAATATCTTTTGCAAGTAGGGCTACGACGGTACTGTCCATGCCTCCTGAAAAAGCAATATACAAATGTTTATTACCTATTATCTCTTTCATTTCTTTTTTGATAGAATCTATTTTTTCTTCAATCGTTTGTGTCATTTCTCTCTCCCTTTTATATATTAATTCTTTCTTTTTTCAGAAAAAGTCTGAACTGATCAAAGGATAAAGGCTTACTAAAATAATAACCTTGTACCTCATAGCACCCTTCCTCTTGAAGAAATAATAACTGTCCTTCACTTTCTACCCCTTCTGCAATAACTTCAAAGCCTAAGCTTTTCGACATTGAAATGATACTTGATACTAACCTTTGAGACGTCTTATCATGTAAAATATTATCAATAAAACTTTTATCTATTTTTATCTTATCAATATCCAATTTATTTAAATAGGAAAGAGAAGAAAACCCTGTTCCAAAATCATCAAGGGCAATCTTTAATCCAATTTCTTTTAAAGCCTTTATTTTTTTCTGAGCTGAATAAAAATCTTCAATGAATAGATCTTCCGTAAGCTCAATTCCTAAGTAAGAAGGATTTAAATTATACTTATGCAACATACTTTCAATGTTATATAAAAAATTCTCTCTTTCAAAAAATGATTTTGAGACATTGAAAAAAATTCTTACGTTTTTATTTAATGATTCGTTTATAACGCCTGAACTCTTTATTGTTTCTTCCAAAACAAAATGATCGATCCTATCCATGAGTTGCTTCTTTTTAGCAATATCCAAAAATTCATTTGGTGATAAAATGGAACCGTCAGATTTTCGCATTCTAATTAATGCTTCAGCACCTATAACATTCATCGAATTTGTATCTATTTGGGGTTGAAAATACATCAATAGTCCCTTATTTTCCAAAGCCAAATATATCTCATCTTCCACTTTCTTTTCAAATACAAAAATTTTCGATAATTCGGTGGAATAAAAATTGATAGATTTTTTTTCTGAATCTTTTAAAGCTATTTTTGCCTGATTTATCAAACCTTCTGGATTAGTTGAATCTAATGGATAGTTGCTTACACCTATCCTTATTTTCAAAAAAATTCTTTCTCCAAGTATTTGAAAAGGTTTTGATAAGTTATTTAAAAGGTTGGCCGCGAAATTTTCTAACTCATCTACATCTTCAAAACAACCAAACAAAGCAAACTCGTGTTTAGAGATTACGGAGACAAAGTATTTTTTATCAACAATTTCGATAATTTTCTTTGCTACCTCTTTTATAACGCGATTCATCGTTTCCAAACCATAAAGGTCAATTAACTCATGTAATTCATCAATTTTCACTACTAAAATAGCAAATTTCTTTTCTTCTGTATTTTTTTGCAGAACATCTTCAATTCTTTCGGATAAACCTTTTATGTTTGGCAAACCTGTCAAAGAATCATGTTTGAGTACTCTTGTTATTTCTTCTTCTTTTTTAACCCTATTAGTAATATCCGTATTTATAGCCATATACCCTATTACTTCGTTGTTGTATCCTTTAATTTCGAAGAAATTTGAATAAAGGAATATGACTTCACCGTTCTTTTTTCTATCTATTATTCTACCGCTCCAAAATCCTTTTGATTTAAGTTCTTGCCACATCTGCTCATAAAAACTTTTATCGTGCATATTTGAAGCCCAAAAGTGAGGATCTTTCCCGATAACCTCATCAAGAGTATAGCCGGTCATTTTTAAAAATGCTTTGTTTACCCTCACTACTTTATTGTTTTTATCAGTTATCACTATGGCCTGAGGAGAATTGTCAATTACCTCTTTTGGAAAAAATGTATCAGGACTCATCAAACCAAAATTCTTCTGGGGATTGCGAACCAAAACGTATAAAACATCTTTTCCGTTCCTTCTTTTTTTCTTTCCTATTAAATCAAAAGTATTAAAACCTTCTCTGTTGCTTTTCAAAGAAACTTTCAACGTCCACTCGGCTTCGTATTCACTGCTATTAACTTTATCGATAATTTTTTGGACATCTTCTTCTTTTATCAAACCTAATAACTCATTTAGATTTTCGGGAAGTTCGTGTTTTCCAATACCGGTGATTTGTTTTAAATTTTCTGAATAGATGATCTTACCACTTGACAGATCTATTCGCATTATTGCTCCTGTATACATCTCCGAAGCGGATTCATACATATCCAATAGCTCTTCTATTGCCTTTTCGTCATTTTCCACCATAACCTCTCCTATTAAAAATATTTGCTTTGAACTCTTTTAATCAGACTTTATAATAATAGATAATTAAAACTTGTATGATAAAATATACATTGATTATATTATAGTCTTTTTAATTATAAATAAAGATAAAACAAAATTTTCAAAAAGTATTCCTTTTATTTACAGAAAAAAACCAAAAGAGGTGATCAATGTTGATGAAAATCAAAAAAGAAAACTCTATATTTAGTTTTTCTAAAACAAATACTCCCGTAGCTAAAGTTAAACCAAAAGAGAAAATCTGTATAGAGACCAAAGACGCTTTAAGTGATGAAATAAGATCTGAGAACCAGTCTTTCGATTCAATAAACTGGGAAAAAGTTAATCCGGCTACAGGTCCTATTTTCATTGAAGGGGCAAAAGAGGGAGACGTTTTGGAAGTTAATATAGAAAATATAAAAATAACTCGAGATTATGGTGTAATGTTAACGGGCAAAGATATGGGAGCCTTAGGTGATTCTTTTGAACGAAGTTTTATCAAAATAGTACCAATAAAAGAAAACAAAGCTTTTTTGTATGACTATGAAATACCTTTAAAACCGATGATAGGGGTTATTGGTACCGCTCCTAAGGAAGGAAGTATCCCTTGTGGTACACCTGGAGAGCATGGTGGAAACATGGACTGTAATATCATTGGAGAAGGAACTACCGTGTATCTACCTGTGAATGTTGAAGGAGCTTTATTTGCTTTAGGCGATTTACATGCAGCTATGGGAGATGGGGAAGTTTGCGTGACAGGTGTGGAAATCCCCGCTGAAGTATCCGTTTCATTCAATATAATAAAAGATAAAAATTGGAAATTGCCTATGGTGAAAACTGAAAAAAATATTTATTCATTAGCTTCAAAACCATCTTTAGATGAAGCTTCAATTACAGCCACAAAAAACATGGTACATTTTTTGAGCCAAGAATATAAATTGAGTAAAGAAAAAGCTATGTTCTTACTTAGCGCTACTGGAAATCTTCAAATTTGTCAAGTAGTTGATCCTTTAAAAACTGTAAGAATGGAACTATCTTTAGAATTTCTAAAATAGACACTATAAAAATAAAAGGAGAGTAATTCAGTGACGGCACTTATAAATTTCGTAATAATAGCAACACTAGGAAACATATCCAAAAGATTTTTACCCAAAAATACGGGTGATATTCTAACAACTTTGATAATCAATTTTACTCTTCCCATGACTGTATTTATAGGTATAACTTCGTCTCATATAGATTTATCTAAATTATTTTTTGTTTTAATAGGCTTATTAGGCGGTTTACTGATCTTTTGGGGTGGAAAATTTTTAATAAGAACTTTAAAAATCGAAGATGTTAAAATAAGTACCGTGATACTATTAGCTTTTTGTGGATTGAATATTGGCCTTTTCATGTACCCTTTGGCAGAAATGTTATGGGGCATTGAATCCATAACTTACTTTGCACTTTACGACTTAGGAAACAGTTTTATAGTATTTGGAGTTGGCAAGTCTGTTGCTGAAGGAAAAGGAGGAAAGTTCCACATTGTAGACCTGTTTGAATTTCCTCCCTTTATAGCTTTAATTATAGCTTTTTTCCTAAACAGCGTTAATTTACCTGAATTTATACTTTCCCCGATGATGGTTATAAAAGACGCCAATAATTTCTTGATAATGTTTTTAGTAGGATTTTATTTCAATATAGTATCTCTCAAAGCCCACAGAAGGATCTTAACGATTTCTGTAACCACAAAGTATTTATTAGGGTTGATAGTTTCTCTATCCACTTTACTAATCCCTGTAAGCACAGACTTGCAAAGAATTTCTCTTTTTCTTTCTCCATTGTTACCAAGTGCAATGATGGCGATCGTTTATTCGGTAAAAAATAACTATGACTCCGAACTCGCTAGTAGTTTCGTGAGTCTAACAACTCTTATCTCCTTCATAATTGTATTTGTTGTAACAGCGATAATGGGGTTTTGATTAAAGTCCCTGGCTTTCCAACCAAAGTGCGATTTGATCGACTACTTTATCTTCAAATTTTAATGTTTGGAAGTTGACAAGCTCGTGAGCCATATTCTCTATGTAAACTATTTCTAAATCATTTTTCTTTTTCAATTCTTTTTCATATTCTTTTAAGAGCTCGTAGGGCGTCTTCAAATCTTGTGTGCCATTGATTATTAATAACGGAACATTCATATTCACAAACTTTTCTACCATACCTCGACTTAGTTCACTCCATCGAATTAAAAATTCTCCACTATAATAATCTAAATATAGCTCGTTTGGGTCTATTTCTTCTTTTTTCATACTTTCATTTACTTTTTTTGCCTCTGTCAAAACGTCTTCCAACATTACTATAACACTATCTAATGAATTGTCAGTATTAAGCTTTTTATAATAATCTATTTGATATTCTACTTGGTAAACTATTTGTTCTGTAATCTCTAGCAAAGCTGGAGAAAGGGCAACAGCAGCAAGTACTTCTTCTCCTTCAATTATATAAGGTAAGAAAGAAGCTCCTTGACTGTGACCAATAACAATTATTTTTTCTTTATTAACTTCTGGTAGGGTTTTTAAGTATCTTATAGCTGCTTGTGCGTCTTTGATAAACACGTCTGGCATAACCTTTGAAAAATTTTGCCCGTTTTTTGCCATGGTGAAATTTCTTTTGTCGTATTTTAGAACAATATATCCTTCTTCAACTAGGCCTTCTGAAAGGTGCAAAAAAGGTGTAAGCGTTCCAATAGTTTCATTTCTGTCAAGTGGACCTGAACCATGTACCAAGACAATACCGATTGCCTTCTTATTTTTATCAACTTCTTTTGGAAGCATCAGAGAACCTTCCAATTTAAAGCCATCGAAGCTGTCAAAAACAATCTCTTTTTCAACGTAATTTTTCGCTTTTGCTTCTTTCTTTTGCATTGTCACTTCAATTGATTGAGAAGGTATCTCAACCTTGGTGATTTTACCGTCTTGAAAGACTACATTCTGTGCTAAACCCGAAGACAAAATTACAAAATTTTGAGGATCTTTATACTCAATTTCCACGTCTAAAATTGCATTGTTCCAAGTTGTCTGGTTTAGAGACAATTGAGGAACAAATGCTGAATATTTACCTTCGGGCAGATTTTTATAATAAAGGGCGAATATATGGTCTAAAATGAAGTTATTATCTAAAATAATTACGTTTTCTACGTTATAATTTTTTAAATTTATACCGTTGAATTGATTTGTGACCTTTTTCCCGTTGTAAGTACTTACCAAAGTTCCTTGCTTTTGATTGTCAACAAAAATATCTAGTGAATATTCTTGAAATGTCCAAGAAACATCATATTTTGTTTCTGAAACAAATTTTAGGGTGTTTTCCCCTATATTTAAAATAGAGGTAGTTTTCCCTAAATAATTAGTTACATCAAACTCCACGATAATATTTCCAATCTCTGCATCGTTTTGATAAATATAATACTGATAACTTTCTGAAAAAGCCAGCATAAAGCTAAACATAACCGGTAAAATTAAAACAAAAAACTTCTTCACATACATCACCTCTTGCAGTTTTTTTAAAAACAATTACTTTTTATATTCTTTACTTATAGGAACTCGGATTAAATCACCGACGTCCAGGGAATTATACTCCTCCAAAATAATTTTTTGATTTGGATTAGCACTATCTATTAAACTACCATCTTCAAGATTTACTATTTGATCCAATAATACTTTAGTATTTTCACCTTTTTTGGTTACAATCTCTAATTCTTCACCCTTTTCTATCTTATTCCTGATATCAACAACATATTGATCTTCAGATATCTTTTCTATAATTTTCCCCACAAATTTGTAATTTCTAATGTAAGAAGAAGTCTTATAATTTTGGGAGTTTTCATCCGGTTTATGAAAGTAAAAACCTGATGTGTATTCTCTGTGACTAACGCTTTCGAGTTCTTTTTTTAAGCAATCGATAAGTTCCTTTGTGTATTCTTTGTTGTAATAGCTATCTATTGCTTGCCTGTATACTTTAGTCGTTACTCCTGCATAATAACTACTTTTCATCCTTCCTTCTATCTTTAAACTATCAACTCCGGTTTCGATTATTTTATCAAGAAAATCGATAGTGCAAAGATCTTTAGAATTCATAATGTAAGTTCCTCTTTCATCTTCAAACACAGGAAAATACTCCCCAGGCCTTTTTTCTTCCATTAAATAGTATTTCCATCTACAAGGCTGTGTACATTCCCCTCTGTTGGCGTCCCGCCCCGTCAAGTAATTACTTAATAGACATCTTCCTGAAATAGATACACACATCGCTCCATGTATGAATACTTCAATTTCTATATCTGGGACTTTTTCTCTGATTTCTGATATTTCTTTTAATGAAAGTTCTCTTGCCAATATGACCCTCTTCGCTCCTAAATCTCTCCACATAGAAACACTGGCCCAATTGGTGTTACTTGCCTGAGTGCTTACGATCAAAGGTAAGTTTGATATTCTTTTAACAATATTAAATACACCCAAATCCGAGATTATTACTCCATCCACGCTTAAATTTTCCAAATAATTTACATAATCAGGTAAGAGTTTTAATTCAAAATTGTGGGGTATTGCATTGAGTGTTACAAAAAGCTTCTTTTGTAATTTTCTGGCCAATTTTATTGCCTTTTCCAATTCTTCGTCTTCAAAATTTTTGGAAAATGCCCTTAAATTTAGAATTTTTCCACCAATGTATGCGGCATCGGCACCATAGTGATAAACAGTTTCCAATTTTTCGTAGTTCCCCGCTGGGGATAACAACTCAACTTTGTTCATGGTAATAAAAAGTTCACCTCGAATAAATAAGATATTATAAATGTCTCAAATTCTTCCTCACCATTCTCCAAGGATTTCCACTTCATCTCAAAATCTCCTATCTTTGTATTGAACAAGAAACGAAAAATATTGCTGTTGATCATACCTTTTGAGTTCCTTCCATGATCCCAGATGTAATTAAAATAACCTTTTTCAAAAGCTAAGGTTAAACCAACACTATTAATCTTGGAGTCCTCTCCATACTTGAAACCAAAAGGATAGTCAAAAAAAATTCTGGCATCAGGTGCGGAAGATAAAGCAATGGTTCTGTAGTATAAATTATCGTACGGATAATCACTCGAAAAAAAGTTATCTTCTATTTCATATCTCTCAGCACCAAGTTTAAATTTGGCACCTTCAAAATCAAAGGTTTTTGAAAGTCCTAAACCATAACCAGTGCTATTTGTGTCATAATTAAACGCATATTCAGTATCTATATTTATATCCCAAAAAGGGATAATTTTCATGTACCCACCATATACACCCACATCTGATTTTACAAACATATTTACAGGATTGGGTAACTCTCCCGCCACCTGATTCAATGAGCTTAATCCCAAATAAAGTTTTTCGTTTGGATTATAATTTAAACCATTATAAAAAACATTTCTTAAGGCGATAAACTCGTCAGCCATCGCAGCGTACTCTTCTTTTGAAAGCAAAGGCACCATGGATAAAACAGAAAAATCGTAATCTAATTTATCATTAAAAGAATAAGAAATAGCCAACGTATCATAATAAGGAGAGTTATTTGATAAAACGAGGTTGTATTTCATAGGGCCGTATGAAAGAGGGACTCTTCCCAGCAAAAAACTAAGATCTTCTTTATTGTAAGATAAATAAGAATAAGTGGGAAAATCCAAAGAGATATAAACCAAAGATGGAAGGTTGAAAAGATTATAATTTTCGTAAGTAAAGTAAGAGGTATCACCTAACCTGAAATCAGCGATGAACTGTGCATAAAAATAATCGCTATAATAGTTTTTGATTCCGAACGTGAATAAATTTCCGTTTTCTAAAACAAAATCCCTAAACAGGACTTCATTTATTTCTGTACTTCTATACCAGCCTGTAGATAGATTAAAATTATCAATAATTCTGTCTTCGTATTTTAAATCCATCGAAAAGTGGATATAATTTTCAAAAATTTCTGAAGAGCTTTTTAAATCTCCATAAATAGGATATTTTAAATAGACTTCCCCTAGTTTTTTAAAATAGTATTCGGGATCATTTTCTGTTAACAGATTGGCAGATGAGAAACTAAATATTGCCAACAAAATGGTTATTAAAAAAAGATAAAGTTTTTTCATTTAGTATCACTTGATTTTTATCACAAAATATTCCCAAAAGTTTCTAATATAAACAACTATCGGAAGGGCGATAAGAATGCCTAAAAAGCTGAATAACTCACCGAATAAAAGTATAGATATTATTATTACAAACCAATGCAAATTTAGAGCATTACTTTGGATTCTCGGACTGAAGAACCACATTTCTAACTGATTGGCAGCGGTTAAAATTACTAAACCTATTATTAGACCGATTAGCCCATTTTCGGTAAAAGCTAACATCAACAAAGGAACCGCCGAAATAACTACTCCCAAATAGGGTATAAAATCAGTGATCCAAGCCAAGATACCTAAAAAAAGTGCACTTGGTATACCAAAGATGAAGGACATTAACCCAATGAAAGTTCCTACCATTATAGCTGTCAAAAATTGTCCATGTACAAATCTTTCAAACTGTGAGTATGTATCCTTCATAAATTTCAAACCCTTTTCTCTGTCGTTTACAGGGTAGAGTTTCCATAAATTATTCTTCGTGATCGTTTTTAATGAACCTATTGCCGCAGTTGTTACCACCAAAACAATTGCTGAAGTTATCAAACTGGGAATGGCGGATAAAAGCTGGTTCATCAAACCTAAGGCAAAATCAGAAAGATTTTTGTTCAAATCGTTGATAAAAGTAACCAACCATTCTGGTAGTTGAGCCAATGCTTCTTCTTGTGGAATTGTTAAAGAGGAAAGCATAGAAAATAGTTTATTGCCTTCACTAATCACAACGGGGAAAAATGTGATCGCTGCATACAATACTAAACCTAAGACAAGTATATGTGATAAAACGGCAGATAATTTAGAATTCATAATCTTAGAAAATAAATTTTGTGGTGCTTCTATAAGCATAGACAAAAAGACACCCAAAATCAACGCTGCAATAATAAAAGGAGAAGAATGAGCCAAAAAAAGGAATACAACTAAATATATCAGTGATAACCAACCACCTTGTGACAACAATATTTTCACCATCCATTTATAGAAATTAATAAGCACATTACGATATATAATTTTTTCTTTTCTTCAGATAAATATCTCTGATAATATCTAACTCATTTAAATATTCAGGATCTTTAAAATTAGGGTAAGTGTATTTGAGAGGTTCCCATTGCCCGAAATTGTACATTAAGGTAATCTCAGCATATATACCTTTGCCAATATAAATCCTATTGCCCCAGTGTTTTGTGCTCGCTAAAACAAATTGAGTGTGGTGAAGATAGCCGATGTCTATATTTACTTTTCTTTTACCATCAACCGAAAAGTTATTCTCAATCTCATTCGTTATCAATTTCGCGTCCGGCAAAAAACCGGGAGAACTTAGATATTTAAAACTCACCAACCTTGATTCAATTCGTATATTTTTACCCATTTCTTCGTTATAATAATTGGTAAAGCGCTGAAAATCTAATGAAGAAGAAATATAGTCGATAGGTCCAAAATGTTTTTCGAGCAACTCTTTCAAACTCATTTTATAAAGCCATAAATCGGAATCTCCGGCAGTAAATATATGCGCCAAATAATTTACAAGATCTGGTGCCTTATTCACTCCCATACGACAAACTCACCTCAAAATCCTCTAGTTTTACAGTATATTTGACAAGTGGTGTTTCTATAACCGTTTCACCTTGGTTACCATGTATTTCTAAATTTTCTCCAAAGGCTAGTTGGATTTGAATATTCTGGTTTGGTGTAACCACAGTTTCGTTTATATATATTTCAGAAGGTCCTCTATTGATAACATTTAGGGTGTATATATTTCTTCGCAGTATACTGTTGTAAAACCTTAAATCTTGAATTAGAAAATAAAGAAAAATTAAGTTAACGATCAAGAATGCTACCATCAAAAATTGAAATATTCTAAGTTTGTTATACGTTGTATCTTTCTTTTTTAGCTGGCCTTCTTCTTTTAACTCTTCATCTTCAAAGATTACATTTATCTCTTCACCCAACATAGAACTCAATCTCTTTGCTACATCTGTCAAAGAGACTTTGGAGAAGTACTCAAAGTCTCCATCCATAAGATTTTCTAGGGTGGATACAGGTATTTTTAAATTATCGGCTATTTGTTTTGGGGTATAATTGGATTTCTCAATTAATGACCTAAGGTCTTTGTCAAAATGTGCTTTTATCGTTTTTTACCTCCTCAAACTGACTTTTTAAATTATAACACAATATTGCCTTCGTTAGTCAGCGAAATTATTTTTTGAAAATAAAAATTTGTAAATTTTAAAATAATAGGGTAAAATAATAATGACCCCGGGTAATGAAATTTTTTTCATAGTTCGTATAAAAATTTATTGTGGGAGGAAATTCCTATGTTTGAAAGAGAAAAAATCCATGTAATAGAAAAGTCAAAAAAAGAGTGGGAAGAGAAAAAAGTAGAACGTACATTGAGCCGATTCCCGGAAAGAAAAAAGGAATTTGTTACCTCATATGAAGATGAGATTGAACGGCTTTACACGCCTTTAGATATAAAAAACTTAGATTACATTAAAGATTTAGGCTTCCCTGGTGAATATCCTTTCACAAGAGGTGTACAACCAACCATGTACCGTGGTAAGTTGTGGACTATGCGTCAATACGCAGGATTCGGGTCCGCAGAAGAATCAAACAAAAGATACAAATATTTACTAGAACAAGGCCAAACAGGTTTATCCATAGCTTTTGATCTGCCAACGCAGATAGGATTTGACTCAGACGATCCCATGTCAGAGGGAGAAGTAGGAAAGGTTGGAGTAGCAATAGATTCATTAAGAGATATGGAGATTCTTTTCGACGGCATCCCTCTTGATAAGGTAAGTGTTTCAATGACTATCAACTCAACTGCGATGATTTTATTAGCAATGTTAATGGCTATTGCAAAAAAACAAGGTGTTCCTTATGAAAAGCTCAGAGGCACTATTCAGAATGATATTTTAAAAGAATACATAGCAAGGGGCACTTACATCTTTCCGCCTAAAGAATCCATGAAGTTGATTGTAGATATTTTTGATTATGGAAGTAAAAACCTTCCAAAATTTAACTTAATAAGTATCAGTGGCTATCATATTAGGGAAGCAGGAGCCAATGCTGTTCAAGAAGTAGCTTTCACATTGGCAGATGGAATAGCCTATGTCGAGGCAGCAATTAAAGCCGGATTAGATCCAAATGAATTTGGAAGGAACCTTTCATTCTTTTTTAATGCCCATAACAACTTTTTAGAAGAAATAGCAAAATTTAGGGCAGCTCGAAAATTATGGGCAAGGATTATGAAAGAACGCTTCGGTGTGACGGATGAAGACGCAATGAAATTGAAATTTCATACCCAGACTGCCGGCTCCACATTAACCGCACAACAACCTTTGAATAACATAATAAGGGTAACAATTCAAGCTTTGGCTGCGGTTTTAGGTGGTACCCAATCACTTCACACTAACTCTTATGATGAGGCTTTAGGACTGCCTACAGAACAATCCGTCACCGTCGCTTTAAGAACACAACAAATCATAGCCCACGAAATCGGAGTAAGCGAAACCGTAGATCCTCTAGCAGGATCGTTCGCTATAGAAAAATTAACTTTAGACATAGAAAAAGAAGCTCAAAAATATTTAGAAAAAATAGATGAGATAGGCGGAATGGTAAAAGCCATAGAGGACGGATACCCTCAAAAAGAAATATTAAATAGTGCTTATAAAACACAAAAAAGGATAGAAAATAAAGAACAGATCATAGTGGGGATTAATGAATACAATTCTGACAAAAAAGAAAAGATAGATATCCTAAAAGTTGATGAAGAACAAGAAGAAAAGCAAATAGAAAAGTTAAAGAATTTAAAAAGGCAAAGAGATACCACAAAAGTAGAACAATCTTTGAATAGATTGAAAAAGGCTGCAATAAACGAGGAGAATTTATTCCCTTATGTAATTGAATGTGTAGAAAACTATTCAACAATAGGAGAAATAACAAAAATTCTAAAAGAAGTTTATGGTGAGTATCGTGAAAGTACTACAATCTAATTATTTTTTTATATTAACCGAACCTTTGCCATACTGA
Source organism: Petrotoga sp. HWHPT.55.6.3 (assembly GCF_002895495.1). Lineage (NCBI taxonomy): Bacteria > Thermotogati > Thermotogota > Thermotogae > Petrotogales > Petrotogaceae > Petrotoga > Petrotoga sp. HWHPT.55.6.3. Next base: position 20,733 of record NZ_AZRJ01000028.1, read on the forward strand.
AAGGAGGCAGCTTTGAAATGAGTACAAGAATTCGTGTCTTAATAGCTAAACCAGGGCTCGATGGTCATGACCGAGGAGCTAAAGTTTTAGCAAGAGCACTAAGAGACGCCGGAATGGAAGTAATCTACACAGGCATAAGAAGAACTCCGGAAGAAATCGTTGAAGCAGCAATTCAAGAAGATGTTGATTTAATTGGCTTATCTATACTTTCAGGTGCACACAAGAAGTTATGTCAAAAAATACTAAATTTACTAAAAGAAAAGGAAGCTGATATTCCCGTTACCCTTGGTGGAATCATTCCGGAAGAAGATATCCCGCAACTAAAGGAAATGGGAATAATCGAAATTTTCACCCCAGGTACTTCATTAAAAGATATAATAGAGAAGGTGAAAGATATTGCAATGGGCAGAAAAGTATGAACAATTACTTCCAAAATTTAAAGCCCATAATAACACCGCTTTAGCAAAGATGATATCTCTATTAGAAGACAATTATTCACAAACCTGGGAAATTATTTCTAGATTACATTCGGATATTCAATCAAAAAATTCATATGTAATAGGTGTTACAGGTAGTCCTGGCGTTGGAAAAAGCTCTTTTATTTCAAGATTGGTCTCATTTTATTCCAACAAAGGTCAGAATATTGGAATAATCCTGATAGATCCTAGCAGCCCTTTCAGTGGTGGGGCTTTTTTGGGAGATAGGGTAAGAATGTTTGATTTAACCAATGCTTCTAACGTTTACATTAGAAGTATAGCAAGTAGAGGAGCAATGGGGGGAGTTTGCAATTCGATTTATGATATCATTGATGTAATGAAGGCATTTGGCTTCGATACAATAATCATAGAAACGGTGGGAACCGGTCAATCAGAGATCGATATATTCTATGCTTGTGACACAACTCTTTTAATATTATCTCCTGATTCTGGTGATGAAATTCAAATTTATAAGGCAGGAATAATGGAAATAGCCGATTGTTATATTGTCAACAAGATAGATCTTCCTAATTCCAAAAGATTTTTAATGTACTTGGAAAATTATTTAGATTCACGGAACGAAGATCATAAAAAGGTTTTTGGCGTTAGCTCAATTGAAAACAAAGGATTTGAAAAAGTTTACGAATGGTTAGAAACTAGCAGAAAACACTTTCAAATCCATAATTTAAAAGAAAATTTAAGAAAAAAAAGTCGAGTTAAAAACTATCTTTTCCATCTGATAGAAAATTACTTGGAAGGTTATTCTTTAGAAAATCAAGATGCCGATTCCCTTAAAAAAGACGTTATAACATTCATCTGTGAAGAGGAGGGAAACGATGGAGCCAAAAATTGACCACATCGGAATTGCTGTCAATTCCATAGAAGAAGCATTCAAGTTGTATAGGGACCTACTTCACATTGAAAAGAGCACTGAAGAGATCCTTGAAGATAGGGGTATAAAAGTTACCTTTTTGTACATAAAAGATGTTAGAATAGAACTTATGGAGCCTATGAGAGAAGACTCTGAAATATCAAATTTTTTAAAAAAACGAGGCGAGGGATTCCACCACATCGCATTTCAAGTAGATAACATTAAAATGGTCTTAGAAAACGCAAAAAAAATGGGTTACAAAACCTTATCTGATGAGCCTAATCGAGGAGCAGGTGGAAGTTTAGTTTTCTTTTTACATCCAAAATCTGCTAACGGTATTTTAACCGAGTTTGTTGAATATCAAAAATAGCAATTTATGGAACGAAGGGGCGCTGACACGACGTTTTAGAGTTTTCAAGTATAGTATAAATATCGCAAATGAGGAGGTCTTATATATGCCAGATGAAGAACTAATTCAAAAAATAAAAGAGTTGAGAAAAAAGAAAGACTCCCTTCTTCTTGGTGGAGGGGAAGAGAGAATAGAAAAACAACATAAAATGGGTAAATTAACCGCCCGTGAGAGAATAGACGCTCTTGTAGATGAAGGTACTTTCGAAGAAATCGATATGTTAGTTAAACATAGATGTACATACTTTGATTTAGATAAAAAAGAGTTTCCATACGATGGAGTTGTCACAGGATTTGGAGAGATCAACGGCAAAAAAGTTGCAATTTTTTCCCAAGATTTCACCATTCAAGGTGGATCCCTTGGAGAAATGCATGCAAAGAAAATAATGAAATTACAAGATTTGGCTATGAAATACGGTATACCTTTAATCGGAATAAATGACTCTGGCGGAGCTAGAATACAGGAAGCTGTTGATGCCCTATATGGTTACGGTGGAATCTTTTATAGAAATACCCAGGCTTCTGGTGTAATTCCTCAAATAACCGTTATAGCCGGCCCGTGTGCAGGAGGGGCGGTTTACTCCCCAGCGATAACTGATTTTGTAATTATGGTGGATCAAACTTCACAAATGTTTATCACAGGCCCTCAGGTTATAAAAACTGTGACTGGCGAGGACATTGATAAAGAGAATTTGGGAGGGGGTAAGATTCATAACTCAAAAAGCGGTGTCGCCCACCTTTTGGCAAAAGACGATGGGCAAGCCATGGAACTTGTCAGAAAGTTACTTTCTTACATATCTTCAAACAATGTTGATCCTGTAGAACCAATTGATTACGATAAAAATTATGAATTACCCGAAGAAATAAACGAAATAGTCTCACCTAACCCGAAAAAAAGTTATGATGTAAAAGATTTAATCAATTTGGTATTTGATCCAGGGTCTTTTTTTGAAATTCATCCTCATTTTGCCAAAAATATTGTCGTAGGCTTTGCAAGATTGGAAGGAAAATCTGTGGGGATAATAGCCAATCAACCAAAAATCTTGGCAGGTTCTCTCGATATCGATGCTTCCGATAAAGCAGCCAGATTTATAAGATTTTGTGACTCTTTTAATATACCTATTATCACCTTTGTTGACACACCTGGATACTTACCAGGAGTATCTCAAGAACACGGTGGAATAATTAGACATGGAGCAAAGCTATTGTATGCTTATTCTGAATCCACCGTTCCTATGATCACAGTAATTTTAAGAAAAGCCTATGGTGGGGCTTATATTGCAATGGCTTCCCAACATTTGGGCGCTGATTTTGTGTTTGCATACCCAACAGCGGAAATAGCTGTTATGGGATCAGAGGGTGCCGCAAACATTATCTTCGCTAAAGAGATTGAAAGTTCTGAAAATCCCGAAGAAACGAGAAAAAGACGCGTTGAAGAATACAAAGAGCGGTTTGCAAATCCCTATGAAGCAGCTTCTAGGGGCTATATAGAAGATGTTATAGAACCCATCGAAACAAGAAGAAAGTTAGCTACTTCTCTTTCCATAGCTTACTCAAAAGTAAAACCGACTCCATCTAAAAAGCATGGAAATATTCCGTTATGATGGAGGAATAATTATGAAAAATGTATGGATTATTTCATTATTGGGAATATCTATAGTCTTTCTATTGCTAATAATTTTAATGGTGATCATTTGGCTTTTCCGTTTTTTCTTTAAAAGTAATACTAATAATTCGTCAGGTAAATCAAGTTTAGAAAAACCTCAAAAAGAGTACATAAAACCACCACAGGTCAAAAGAATTGAAAATGACGAGAAAAGTGATGAAGAAGAACTGTTTGCTATCGTTTCGGCTATAAGTAGCTATCTTACTCATAAAGAATTCAAAATTGAAAGCATTAAAGAAGTTCCAAATAAAGAGTTGAAATCGGAAAGGGCAATTAAAACAAGGTGGATGAAACACCAACCTTCTATTTCTTGGAGACCTTATTACAACAAAAAGTGGAGGTAAAGTAAATTGAAAAGAAAATTCAAAGTTACGATTAACAATAAAACCTATGAGGTTGAAGTTGAGGAAATAGGCTCTGAAATTGCTAACGAAGAAAAAACAAAAGAAACAGAAGAAAGAGTCTCTGAAAAAGAGCAATTTAATGAGATCCCCAAAGCTGTTGTCGAGAAAAAAGCCGAAAAAAGGGGCAAGAAAAAAGTTGAGAAAAAACAAAAAGATGAAGAGGAAAAGGTCCCTGAGGAGCCAAATAAAAGGGAAACAGACTCAGGTTATGAGGTCAAAGCTCCCCTTCCAGGAGTAATTAACGAAATAAATGTGAAAGAAGGTCAGAGCGTCAAAGCTGGAGATAAACTTGTCATAATCGAAGCAATGAAGATGGAAAATGAAATACCAGCCGAAAACGACGGTATAGTTGAAAAAATTTTGGTAAAAAGAGGGGACAACGTCGAAGGTGATCAAACATTAATGATTATAAGGTAAAAATCACTAATCTCCAAAGTGGAAAGGGGGCACATGTCTCGATCAAATGAATGAAACTCTAACTTTGAAAATAAGACGATTTGTGATATCCATTATGATTTTTATTTTAATAGTCTTTACAGGAACAGTAGGTTATATGATACTGGAAGATTGGGCTTTTTTAGACTCTATTTTTTTTACTATAATCACGTTGAGTACCGTTGGATACGAGATACCTGCCAATCTATCGAGGGCTTCACAGATATTTACAATGGCATTGATCCTCTCTGGAATAACGGTAGTCTTATACTCTCTTTCAACCCTAACCTCCTTTATTGTTGAGGGTGAGATGAGAAACGTTTTGGAGGTAAGAAAAAGAATGAAAAAAATAGATGGTATGAATAATCATTATATTGTTGTAGGAGCCGGTAAAACGGGATTTTTTGTCTGTCAAAATCTATTAAAAGAGAAAAAAGATTTTGTCTTGTTGGATAAATCAGAAGAAAGAGCACAACAATTTCTAAAAGAAATAAATGAGGAAATTCCATATTTTATTGGTGACGCAAAAAATGAAACGGTGCTGGAAGAAGTTGGAGTCAAAAGAGCTGATAGCATCATATTAACCCTACCGTCCGATGTGGATAACTTGTTTGTTGCTTTAACGGTGAAAAGTATAGTACCTAAAATCAACATCATCTCAAAAGTCAACGATCCCGAATCGGTGAAGAAACTATCTTATGCTGGAATCAACAAGATTGTTCTTGAATCTGAAATCTCTGGTAATAGATTAGCCTATATGGCAACTCGGCCTAATATTGTATCATTTCTTGAAACGATCATTCATACGCCAGAAAAAGATTTACAGCTGGAAGAGGTTGATATACCCAAAAACTCTTGGGTAATTGGTAAATCTCTTAAAGAAATAGCACTACCCGACAAGGTAGATATGATTGTGATAGCCGTAAGAAAAAAGGATAATAACAGCATATTCAATCCTAAGGCAAATACCATAATAGAAGAGGGAGACGTGATAATAGTACTGGGGGAAGACTCTAAAATTAAAAGATTGAGAGAGATAGTTGAGCAAGATAGTTACCAGCTAAGATGAGGGGGTATAAAATGTACGAAAAAACATTGGTTCCCACTTTAATGATTCTTTTACTTTTTTCACTAGGATTTTCAATAAATTTAGAACTTGACTTTCAAGGGACATATGATAATTATGAAGAAACCTTCACTGACAGGATAGGTATAAAGTTATACAATTACACTTCAAACTTCGATATCACAAGTGAGTTAGCATTTTACAACGATGATAAGTATTATTTTTATGAGTCAGATTACTATTGGGATCACTACTTTCTGATAGAAAACAGTTATATTACCCTTAGAAACGATGATCAAACACTTGAATTGAGTGGCGGTATAAAACAACTAAAAGATGAAGTGAATTCTCCCTACTCATTGTTTTTATCTTCCAATAATATTCCTCTTGTCAATTTAGATGTAGGTTATGAAGATGAACATTTCTTTTTTGAAACCATGTGGGTTCAATTGGTAAGTGAAAATAACACCAATTTTGCTACCCCTACAGCAATGAATTACAAAACGTATGGATTGAAATTTGGCAATTTCAGGGTAGGTTATCAAGATGTGCTCGTTTACAACAGGGCTTTTGACTTTTTTTACTTTTTAAATCCTATGCCCGCATATTTTGCTCAAGAGATTAGAGCAATAGAAAACCGTATGCCATGGTGGGAAAATATAAACGATAACTCAATAATGGGATTCTTCTTTGATTACAAGGACCCTAATTACTATATTTACTCTCAACTATTAGTAGACGATTTCAACACTAACAGATTCTTCAATCCAGAAGAGAGACAAAATCCTGACAAAGTTGCCTTTTCTTCAGGATTAAACCTAGCAAGCAGCCTAGGAACTTTTGGTGTTTACGGTGCCTTTGCAACCCAATACACTTTTCAACCAGGAGGTGGGCCAGGTTACACTATCTATCCGGAAAGTATTTATTCTTATGAGAAGAATAATGTTGTTTTTGAGGAAGGTATAGATTTCACAGATAATTACATCGGATACAAATACGGTGAAAACACGGTTTCTTTCCTAGTTGACTATGACTATACATACAATAACTGGTTCAACCTTTATTCTTCTTTTGAAACTGTGTTTTCCGGAAGAAAATCCCCAACGGAGAATACGGCTCCAGATGAAGGTACCTATCTTTTGGATGATCCACTTTTGGAAAAGAGATATGTGTATACCATAGCAACAAACTTCTATTTTAACAATTTAGAGTTTAACCTATCAGCTGATATGGGAGTAATACAAAATAAATTAGAATTCAATGAAGTTGCAGATACTTTCGAACCTTCAACTGAAGATGAAAATATTTTAAAACTAAACTTTGGATTTGGTATAGAATTTTAATATAATTTTTAAATAAAAACAATAACCTTATTTAGATTTTCTGTTATAATTGCACATGAAAAAATCCTGCTTCTGATAAGTTCAGAGGCCTAAGACCATAGGAGGAGGTATATAGTGGGAAAAAGATACTACGAAACAATGTTTGTCGTTAGAACAGACATTCCTGAAGAGGAAAGAAATGCTTTGGCAGAAAAGGTGAGAGGTTGGATAGAAGGCCAACTGGAAGGTGAAGTAGAAGAGTTCACGAGATGGGGTGTAAGGAAATTAGCCTATAGGACTCAAAAAGGTAAATTTACAGAAGGTGATTATACCTACATCATATACAAAGCTGATCCAGAAAAGATTAACCAACTGGATGATCTTTTTAAAGTGAACCAAGAGATTTTTAGGTTTCAAACGATTAGAAGAGAAGATCTTGAGAAAAAAGTAAGAAAAACCCAAAAAGAAGCAAAAATAAAGGTAGAAGAACCAGAAATTTCTGAAGAAATTTAACGAAAAATAGGAAGTGTTTTTTATGTCTATTTCTTATAACAAAGTTATTTTGGTTGGGAGATTGACCAGAGATCCAGAGATACGTTCTACTATGAATGGAAATAACGTTGCAAACTTTCATTTAGCTGTTGACAGAGGTACTTCAAACAATCAAGATGGCACAGATTTCATAAAAATTGTGGCTTTTGGTAAACAAGCGGATTTTGCATCAAACTATTTAAAAAAAGGGAAATTGATCCTAGTTGAAGGATCGCTTCATATTAATCAATGGACAGATAGAGATAATATAAAAAGAGAAACAGCTGAAATCTGGGCCAATAGAATGAATTTCATGGAAACAAAAAAGGCTCAAGAAGCTAATGAATTTTCTGGTATGCCCATTGCAGTAGAAGAAGGTTTCTCTGATATAGGCAATATTTCAGACACCGATCCGATCGAAGAAATAGGTGATGAAGCTTTTCTCGGAGACGACACTTTTTTAGAAGGAGACCTTGATGACCTTGAAAATGATCTTTCTTCAGATAATAAACCTATCTGAACTGAAGAACTTTAGAAATAAGTTTTTTAGGTAAAAGGGTATCGAGAAAGGAAATAAAAAATGAGAAAAACGGAGGTTTTAAATAGAATGGCGTACGTTAAAAAAGAAAGAAAAAGAATAAAAAAATGCAAATTATGCAGGGATAATGTTGAATATATTGATTACAAAGATGTCAGAAAATTAAAAGAGTTTATGAACGACAAAGGAAAAATCCTTCCAAAAAGAATAAATGGAAATTGTGCCAAACATCAAAGAATGGTACGAACAGCGATACAACGTGCAAGAAAAATGATGTTAGTCCCTTACGTGAACGAGTGAGGCTACAATTCATGTTATAAATACAATAGATAGAGGGATTCCTCTATCTATTTTTTTTGAAGATATGTTTTTTACCTAATTATGATAAAATTGTACAAAGGGGTGTTTTGACAGATGAAAGTATTGTTGCTGGAAGATGTAGCTAAATTAGGGAAAAAGGGTGAAATAAAAGAAGTTTCTGATGGATACGCAAGGAATTATTTGATTCCAAAGAATTTGGCTGCTGAAGCAACCGGAGGTTATATAAAGCACATTGAAGAAAGCAAAAAAATAGAAGACGAAAAGAAGGAAAATCTAAGAAAAAGAAGCGAAGAAATTTTAGAAAAATTAAAGGGTACAAAAATAGAAATAAAAGCAAAAGCAGGAGAAAAAGGCAAACTTTTTGGTGCGGTAACAGCTCAAGATATTTCTGAAAAAATAGAGGAATTACTTGATGAAAAGTTTGACAGAACTTGGTTTGATGAAAAGGTAAACATAAAAGAATTAGGAACTCACACTTTAAAAGTTAAACTTCCTCAAGGCGTGAGAGGGGAAATAAAGGTTGAAATAAAACCAGAAAACTAACAAATTTCAATGGGAGTTGTGATAGTTGGAGTTTTTAATAAGATCAAAGGCATTGTATACGACTTGGGTTTTTTACAAACCAGATAGAATACTTTTTGATGCTGGTGAAGGGGTTAGTGCAGAGTTAGGAAACAAAATATATGGAATTGAAAAGATCATTTTAACACACTCTCACGTAGATCATATAGCAGGATTGTGGGGAATCGTTAATACTCGCAATAACGCTATGGGGAACAGAAATAAAAAACTAGAAATTTACTATCCACAGGGATCGGAAAATATTAATGAATATTTAAAATTTATAGGTAAAATGAATAAAAGATTGAGATACGAAATAGATTTTAGGGAAATAATGTTATCTGACACGATCCCTCTTAACAACAAAAGGTTTATAAAACCATTTAAAACAAGACATACCCCTGGGGAAACCTCTTTTGGTTACCAAATTTTAGAACAAAGAAAAAGATTAAAAGAAGAGTACAGAGAACTAAAAGAGTCAGAAATAAAAGATTTAATAATCAATAAAAAAGAAGACATCCTAGAAAACTATACTGCTAACATATTAACCATAAGCGGGGATTCGCTACCTATTCCCCCCAATTTCGCAAAAGATTGTGGAACGCTACTTCATGAATGTACCTTTTTTGATGAAAAGGATAGAAAAATTAGAAACCATACCTCTCTAGCAGAATTAAAAAATTTAATTAACATTTCCAAGCCTAAGAGAGTTATTATATACCATGTCTCAAGTAGGTACAACAGCAAAATTAAGTCAGCCAAAGAAGAATTGAATAAAGAATTCCCAGATATACAAATAAATATCGTCCACCCTGAAAAAGTTTTCAAGATCTAATTTTGCTGTTTTTTGCAAAATGGTTTTACTGTGATGTGCAAAAAGGTCTTTTTTGCAATGCTTTAGAAGTAACATCCTAATTCTCATTTGCTTCGCAAATGATGTTTGCAAATGACGTGAGGTGATAATTATGGGTCAATGGGGTGTGTGGGTCATTTTTGCTATAATTTTTGCGGGCGTTGAAGCTATACTTCCATCTTTTTTCTTTTTATGGTTCGCCATAGGAGCTGGAGTAGCAGCTATTACATCTTTATTTATTTCATCGGTTGTTTTAAATTTGCTAATATTCTTAATCGTTTCTTTTTTGTTGTGGATCTCAACAAGAAAAATTGTACAAAATATGTACAAAGGCTCTTCTACTATAAAACCTTATCAAGATCAATTTGTTGGCATGAAAGCTAAGGTAGATAAAATTGACGATGAAGGAAGAATCATAGTTAAAATAAAGGGAGACGAATGGAGAGCATTTCCAGAAGATGAAGAAAACTATCTTATTAATGTGGGCGATGATGTTATAATCACAAGAAAAACCGCTAATTTTGTATATATAAAAAAAATCAATGCATCTGAAAATAATCAAAAAAAAGAGACGGGGGAATAAAATGTTTTTTAGTGACCACAATTTGAAAAAGAAAGGTGGGGAAAAACAATGTTGGTAATATTGATAATAGCAGTTTTGTTTTTGATCTTTATTGCTGCAATGAGTTTAAGAATTATCCGCCCTTACGAAAAAGGTTTGGTAGAAAGATTAGGAAAATTTCATAGACAGGTCGATTCTGGATTAAATTTCATCATGCCTTTCATAGAAAGAATAACCAAAGTAGATTTAAGAGAAATGTTGATAGATGTTCCACCTCAAGAGGTTATCACTAGGGATAACGTTATAGTTACCGTTGATGCTGTTATATATTACGAGATAACTGATGCTTATAGAGTAGTCTACAACGTTGGAGATTTTACTTCGGCGGCTGTTAAATTGGCTCAAACAAATTTAAGGAACGTGATCGGAGAATTAGAATTAGACCAAACATTAACCTCTAGAGAAAGAATCAACACAAAACTCAGAGAAGTATTAGATGAAGCCACCGATAAATGGGGAGTAAGAATCACCAGAGTGGAGATCAAAAAGATCGATCCTCCTCAAGATATTATGGATGCAATGAGCAAGCAAATGAAAGCCGAAAGAATGAAAAGAGCTGTTATTTTAGAGGCTGAAGGGTACAAACAATCACAAATTACCAGAGCAGAAGGAGACAGAAATGCTGCAATATTAAAAGCAGAAGGTGAAGCGGAAGCCGTTAAGAAAAAAGCAGATGCTCAAAAGTATAAATTAAGTATCGAAGCAGACGGAGAAGCTGAGGCAATTCTTAAAGTTTTCGACTCAATCCATAAAGGCAATCCTACAAAAGATTTGATAACAATAAGGTACTTTGAGGCATTAAAAGCAATCTCAGACGGGAAATCAACAAAGGTCTTTATGCCTTATGAAATTTCGGGAATATTGAGCTCTGTAGCTGCTATGGCAGACATTTCGAAAAACGATATAATCTCTGATAGCAATCCAGAAAATAAAGAATAAAATTCTGAGGTAATTTTTATGGTATTATTAAAGTCTTTGTTTATCAATGCAATCAGTTTTTTAATAGCTTTTGCTGTTATTAGACTTTTGATCATGAAAAATAAAGAACCCTATCATTTCGTAGATTATTTTAACCTGTACGGTTTAACATCTTTTTTGCTGGTATGTTTTTATTTGAAGTATTTAAACGATTTAACGATATTAATGGAAATTATTGCATTCTTTATTTTGTTCTTATTTTATCTAAGGTCTTTTGACGCGGCTACAAAAAAATATCATGAAAGATTCAAAATAACTATTCTCTCTTTCGGTTATTCAAAAAAAACATATTTTAATAATTTTCTCTCAAAAAAAATCCTAATGAGAGGGGTTGAAGCTTTTCTTTTCGCCGTATCTTTTTATTATTTCATGGATAAACTATTTTTGTCAATCCCCATAATATTAAATCCGATGATAATAATAATACCGTCGATCCTTTTATTTTTTACAACGATTGTTAAATCATCAAAAATTAACAAAACATATAGAATTTTAAAGTAGATTAAATCAAAATATGTTAATATACCTATATAGGGTATATACAACACTAAATTAGATGGAGGTTTTTAAATATGGAAAAATTGATGGACAAAGAAACACAAAACAAGGTAAGAGAAATTTTAGAGGAATTGACAGAGCCTGTTCAAATATTTTTATTCAAAAATGATGGAGAATATTCAGAAATTGTTGAACAGTTACTTGGAGAGCTCAAGGAATTAGATGATAGAATAAAAGTTGATACCTACCATTCTGATTCTGAAGAAATTAACAACTACGATATTGAAAGAGATTTATTTCCAGCTATGGTAATATTAGATAGCGAAGGGAACGATTACGGAATTAGATATTATGGGATCCCTTCGGGATATGAGTTCACTACTCTGCTTCAAAATCTCATCGCTGTATCTAATAATAGTGTGACCTCTTTCAGCGATGAAAACAAAGAAAAATTATCTAAAATAGACAAAAAGATGAGGATCAGAGTTTTCGTGACTCCAACTTGTCCATACTGCCCTAGGGCTGTTTTTGCAGCTCATCAAGCCGCTATGTTAAACCCTAATATAACAGGAGAAATGATAGAAGCTAACGAATTCGATCGAATATCTTTTGAATATGGTGTAAGTTCCGTTCCACATACCGTGATAGAAGTAAAAGAAAGCGAAGAATGGGTAAAAAAAGGTGAGTTTGTGGGAGCCTACCCTGAAAATAGTTTTGTGGAAGAAGTTTTAAAAGCAGTTGAATAAAGTAGTTGAAGGAGGTTCTCAGATGTTTTTTAACGTTGAAGGGGCTAACAAAAAATCCGAAATAAAACAACAATATGACGTTGTAATAATCGGTGGCGGTCCTGCCGGGATTTCAGCTGCTATATATGCCTTACAAGGCGGAGCTTCTACCCTGGTAATTGAAAAAGCAATTGAAGGCGGACAAATGAATTTAACAGATATTATAGAAAATTACCCAGGGTTTAAAACGATAAAGGGTGAAGAGCTATCTTCTTTGATGAAAGAGCACGCAGAGCAGTTCGGAGCCGACTTCTATGATGGGAAAGTTATAGAATTAAAAGATGAAGATTCCCATAAAACGGTTGTTATGGAAAATGGAAAAACAATCAAATCAAAGGCAATAATAATAGCAAGCGGATCTTACCCTCGAAAATTAGGGGTTAAAGGTGAAGAGGAATTTTCTTCCAGAGGTGTTTCTTACTGTGCATCGTGCGATGGTCATTTTTTTAAGAATAAAAAAATTGCTGTCGTGGGAGGAGGAAATACAGCCGTAGAGGAAGCGGTTTATTTATCGAACATAGCTAAAGAAGTTTATATAATTCACAGAAGAGAAAAACTTAGAGCTGATAAACTTTATCAAGATAGAGCCTTTTCTCGTAATAACATAAAGTTTAAATGGAATTCGGTCATTGAAGAAATTAAAGGCAAAGATAAGGTCGAAAGTTTGGTCATTAAAAATCTAAAAAACGATGAAGTTTATGAAGAACCTTTCGATGGAGTTTTTGTTTTCGTTGGATTAGTGCCAGAAACAAGCTTTTTAAATAAAGATCTTTTCGATTTTGACGAATATGGTTTCTTAATTACAGACGAGAATATGGAAACAAAAGTTAAGGGTATTTATGCAGTAGGAGATGTAAGAAAAAAGGAGCTCAGACAAATTGTAACTGCGGTGTCCGATGGAGCTATAGCTGCTTCACATGCAATTCGCGAGTACGTTAATGAAGACCAAATATCATCAACTCAATCGATAAATCGTGTTAGATCATAATT
>NZ_AZRJ01000029.1:0-20971 GCF_002895495.1 Petrotoga sp. HWHPT.55.6.3
AATAATCTCTTTCTTCTCTTTTTTACTTGCTTTCAACTATTTTTCTTTCATCCTTTTTGTTACTTCCATTTCTATTGCCTCCATTTTTTCCTTGCCTCCTTCCAAAAGAGTCAAGGATATGATATCATTTCAAAGACATCGAATTATGATCTAACCAATCTTTTTCACGGACATGTAATATTATCTAATGCGCAGAAAAATATAATTTAATGATTTTTTGATATAATTGCATTAATTACAGGGTGGGGAGCGGGGCAAGGGGCGCTATATATAGTTTTATGGGTTCTAAAGACATTGAGAATCATCAATAAGGAGATGATTATTATAAAAATATACATTTCATTTGATTTTGAAGGGCTTGGGGGTATTACCCATTGGAATGATGTCACTAAAAATAACAAAGATTACAAACAAACATATGCTGTTAGGCAATTAAAAGCTTTATTAGAAGAATTAAAAGAACATGAGATCACCTTATCTGATTCTCATGCGGAAGGGAACAACATTCCGTGGGAGATCACAGAAGAATTCCCAAACGTAAAATTAATCAGCGGTGGGATAAGAAAATATTATATGATGACCGGCATAGATGAATCTTTCGATAGGATGATCTTTTTTGGTTACCATGCTGGAGTTGGAGAGAAATACTCTACTATGGATCACACTTATTCAAGTTCTTCTATCCATAATATTCGGATCAATGGAGTAGAAATGAATGAAACATTAATTAATGCCGCATACGGAGGTAGTTTTGGTGTTCCATTGGCAATGGTTGTTGGGGATGATAAACTCAAAAAACAACTGAACCCATATTTTAAGCATTTATACTACGTAGAAACCAAAAGATCTTTAGGCAGATACTCTGCAGAGTTTAAACCAATGAAGAAACTACTAGAAGAAATTAAAAGTACAACTAAAGAAATGATAGATAAAAACAAAGAATATTTTGATGTCTACACATTCAACTCACCCATCGAGATGATTGTTGAATTTTCTGACACTTCGAAAGCTGATATGGTTGAATCTATGCCATTAACAGAAAGAATAGATGGAAGAAAGGTGAAAATAAGCAGCGACAATTATCGTGTGATTTTTGAAGCTCTTTTAGCGATAACTTATATATGTGAAGCATAGAAAATAAGAGGTGATTAAAATGAACGAAATACCAACAGATACAGCAATCTTTGCAGCAGGTTGTTTTTGGGGAGTAGAATACATGTTTAAAAAGATCGCAGGTGTCATCGACGTAGCTAGTGGTTATACAGGTGGTTTTGTTGAAAATCCATCTTATGAACAGGTTTGTAGTGGAAAAACAGGTCATGCAGAATCTGTTTTAATTGTCTACGATCCAAACATAGTAAGCTACGAATCATTAGTCAGATATTTTTTTGAAATTCATGACTTTAGCCAAGAAAATGGACAGGGACCAGACATTGGTGAGCAATATAGAAGTGAAATATTTTACCTAAATGAGGAACAAAAAGCAATCGCAGAAAAAGTAAAAGAAGAGTTAATCAATAGAGGTTTGAAAGTCGTAACCAAGATAACTAAAGCTTCAGAATTTTACAAAGCAGAGGATTATCACCAGAATTATTATGAAAAAACAGGAAAATCCCCTTATTGCCACTTCAGAAGAAGAGTTTTTAAAAATGATTATATCAAATTCTTAGTGTAGAATAAGGGGAATAATCTCAAAATTTAATTGTTTTAATCGTTATTAAAAAAGGCTTCTACTAGTAGACAGAATTCTTCAAATTTTTCAAAAAACAGCGCATGGCCCGTGTTTTCTAAGTTTGCTAGTAAAGAATTTTTTACTTTTTTACTCATTTCTATTATGTGGCTTTTGGGGGTTATAATATCTTCTTCTCCTGAAATGAAAAGAGTTTTAGCTGTGATATTCGATATTTCATTTCTAATATCAAATGTTTCGTTAGACGATGCAAGTCTCACGAAGCCATCAAACCAGTCTTTGGTTAAGGTTTCTTTAAATACCTTCCTTCTATTCATCAACCATTCGTAGTTGTTGTTATAAAATGGTCGAGAATATATATAAGGGAGAGAAATATCAAAAAACTTTTCACCATCGTAAAGTTCTGCCGCTACTTTCCATGCTTGACCTATGGACTTAAGATAGTTATCTATATGGTCGGTTGCATTTGAAAGAACCAGTTTGTCGATCATCTCAGGATACTTCAAAGCAAACAATTCTGCAATTTGTGCCCCGTAGGAAACCCCCATTAAATTTACTTTTTTTAACCCTAAATGGTCAATCAATTTCTTCAAATCCTCGACATGAACTTCTATAGTATAAGGTTTGTCGATAATTCTTGAAGATTTTCCTTGATCTCGAGTATCATACGTAATAACTTGGAATTTTTTTTGCCATCTATCTATATGTGCTTTCCAACTTGAGGTACTCATCATAATGCCGTTTAATATAATTACTGGCCTCCCTTTTCCATAAATTTCATAATAGATACCTGGATCCTCCAAATACATTTATCTCTCACTCCTTTTTAGACACGTATTCCATGTGTAAGATAAATTGATAATTCTTTCAAAACTGATTTTATATCTTTAATTTTGTTTAAGAAAATTCTATCTATCCCTGTATAATGGCTTATCCCCATTAGACTGTTAGCTAACAATTTTTTATCTTCTATTTTTGTTCGTTCAAGATTCTCAACATAACCCTTTTCAAATCTGTCATAATAATCATTTGCTGCCTTTTTTACAATAAATTCAGATTCTCTTACGATTTTATAGTATTCAGAATTACTTTCAAAATATTTTAGAAAGAGATAAATCCCCCTTAACTCGTTTTCTGCCCTGTTTAATTGCTTCTTTTGATTGATAGTAAGGAATCTTCTTGTCTTTTTACCAATTATTTTAACTATCTCCTCTAAAAAAGCTTCTTTACTTTCAAAATAAAGATAAAATGTCCCCACTGAATAACCAGCATTCCTTGTGATATCGTGAATATCTGTTTTATAATATCCTTTTGTACCAAATAAATCTATACCAGAAGATAATAATTTACTTCTGGCGGATTCGCCTTTGAGAATATGGGGGTAAATTACATCTTCTTCATTGAATATCAAAGAATAATTTTTTATTTCATCGTAAAAAATTCCATCGGTAATAATCTTTTTAATTTTGGTTTTGTCATAACTTACCCCATTAAAAATATACCTTATAATGACAAATCTTGCAATTCCTGAAATAAATAATTGTTCCGCCTGACTCGTTTCACGCAGTAAAACTAAAGAAACTCCTTTGCCGTATAAATCTCTCAAGTGTTGTTCGTATTTGGGATATCTATATTGACCCTCTCGATAAATCAAAATATCTTTTTTGTAGTCGCCGACTCCAGATTTAACAATGGTATCTAAAAATTTATCCATCCTGTTTTCAAAACTTTTACCAGAAATTGTAGAAAAACCCTCTTCATAATAAATTACTATTTCGTTTAACAATTTAAGAAATATGTCCTGTTTGTTCTTAAAATACCTGTAAAACACTCCATTCGATAATCCGGCTCTCTTACAGATTTCGACAACGGAAACTGTTTCATACCATTTTTCAGAAAAAAGATCCCGGGCTGCTGTCATTAATTTTATATACGATTTATTTTTGACTTTATCCAACGTTATCTCCTTCATTTTTTAATTTTTTCCTTTATGTAAAACTTTTAAAAATATCTATAAATGCTTTTGGTTCTTCTATTATAACCGAATGTCCAACATCAGGGATGATTTCTAATTTTCCATTTGTACTTTGAACAACTTCATTAGCCATATTTTTAGTTATCAATGTATCTTTTTCCCCAAGAATGAATAAAACTTCTGCCGTACAATTTTTTGAAATCTCTTCATAGTTATAATTTTCCAGAGCCCTTGCATTTTCAGTAAAGCATTTTGGATTCATCAAAAGAGCATCGTTAGTGAGATTATTTAGTAATTTTCTATCTTTTGATGAAGGGACCATTGCCTTTAAAGAATTCTTAAGAAGTGTTCTATTGTTTTTTAGCAAATTTAGAACATAATAATTTTCTTCTGGCGTCTTCAAACCCTTTAAAGAAGGTGAGTCAACAAGTATTAATTTTTCTACTTTTTCTGGATATCTAAAAGCTATTGACATCGCTACAGCTCCACCCAAAGAATGCCCAACTAAAACAACCTTATTCAATCCTAAAAGATCTATAAACTTTTTGATATATTCTGCATAAGTATCTATTTGAATTTCTTTCATCCAATCAGAGTAACCAAAATTTGGCAAATCAGGGGTATAGACCTTAAAACCTTCAATGTTTTTCACTTTGTTAAACCATCTGTGAGAGCCGTAATTACCATGAATCATAACAACGGGTTTGCCTTCACCACTTACTTCATAATATAATTTTACTCCATCAACCTCAATATAATTTCCCTCTTTTTTCTTATTCTTCCAAAATTTTTTTATAATCCACACAACAGGAATTTCAAAATATCTGAAATACAACATTCTCAAACCATAAGAAAGACCACGAGGGAAGAATAAAACAAATATTATAAGCAAACTACCCACTATTATAGTCATAGGAAAATTGCTTCGTGAAAATAAAAAAGGCATACCTGTAATTATAACAGAACCAATCAATCCTCCATTTAATGAAGCAAAACCACCTATAATAACCATCGCCAAAAGATTCAACGAGACGTTCAAACCAAAATCTGCAGGAGATATATATCCTAGTGTATGGGCATATAAAAAGCCTGCTATTCCACTGTATATAGAGCTGATAATAAAGGCTTGTAATTTTGATTTAGCAATTTTCACCCCGAACGCTCTGGCAGCCAATTCACTGTCTCGTACCATATTGAATCTCTTTCCTGTAGGAGATTTTACTATTAAACTTGTTATATAGACCAAAAAACTGTAAAAAAACAAATTCAACAAATAGGTATTAAAATCAGAACCAAAAAAAGCAGGGATATTCCTCATTCCGGTCCTTCCGCCAAATATATCCATTGAGGCAATTATCTCTTGTACCGCTATCCCAAATGCCATAGTTGCTATAGCTAAATAAAAACCTTTCAGTCTCATGGCTGGTAACGCTATTAAAATACCAAACAAAGCAGAAAAAAGAATAACGAAAATTAAGTTTAGAAATATTGGCATATTTAAACTCATCGTAAAAAAAGCACTTGTATACGCTCCAATAGCCATGAAAGCAGCATGTCCGATAGAGATCTGACCTGTGTACCCAAATATTACATTTAAACCTAAAGCTGCGATTGCAAAGATTATTATATTAGAAAACACTAACAATAAAAACGATTTGGAAATAAATACTAGACCTAGGAGAGAACCAATTATTAACGTGTATAATGCTGTTTTCACTTTTCTCACACTCTCCCTTCAAAATCTTTCCCAAATAAACCAGAAGGTTTAAATAATAAAACTAATATTATCAATATAAGAATAATAGATAATTGATAATCGGGGGATATATAAACCCCAACTAACTTTTCTAGTACCCCTAAAATTAGCCCACCTATAATAACACCAAAAAGATTCGAAAACCCTCCAAGAACACCTGCTGTAATACCATACAATTGCATATTTATCAACATGCTGGGGTGTATGTAAGTTTTTGGAGCTGTGAGAATCCCTACCAAACTAACAGTAGCTATCCCAATACTCCAAACAATGGCATCCACACGGTTAATATCTATCCCACTTACTAGTGAACCCACCTCCTCTTGAGACCGGGCTCTAATAGCTATACCTAATTTAGTATACTTTAAAAACAAAGCTAAAAGCAACATTACAGCAATAGAAATTATGGTAATCACAACATCGTTTGCAGGCATAACTAGCACCCCATTTTCCAAAAGTAGGATAAAAGGCTTGCCTGAAAACAGTTCTGGATAAGAAAAGTAATCCGTTCCCCAAATCAACATGACCAAACCTTCAATTACCATCAATAACCCTAATGTAACCATAAGCATCGCGCCATGAGACAAATGCTTCAAAGGTCTCATTAAAAATCGTTCAACAACCATACCAATAAGAAATCCTGAAAAAACTGCTGAAATTAAAGATAAAATAATATTACCACTCATCAAATAAATAGTAAGCCCTATATAACTTCCCAACATACCTGAATTTCCATGAGCAAAGTTTAGAACCCCGGTGGTCCGAAAAATCAAAGCTATTCCAAAGGCGGTGAGCCCGTATAATGCTCCTTGTGGAATCCCCGAAATTATGCTTTGGAGTATTTGCAATTCTACCTCTCCTTTCTTATTTCCCCAAATATGACTTTTTTAACCTCTCATCATTCAACATTTCCTTGGATACTCCTTGATGTGCAACATTACCATTTTCTAATATATAGGTTCTATCACTTATTTTTAGTGATTTTATTGCGTTTTGTTCCACGAGCAAAATTGGAATATTAGTTTCTTTTAAAGTTTTTAATACACTGTATATTTCATCAATTATTATCGGTGCCAATCCCAAGGAAGGCTCATCTAACATCAACAACTTTGGAGAAGCCATAAGCGCCCTGCCTAACGCCAACATCTGTTGTTCTCCTCCAGATAACGAACCTGCTTTCTGCTTCCTTCTCTCTTTTAAAACAGGGAAAAGATCGTAAACATATCCAGAATTTTTTGAATAATCTCCCCTTAAGTACGTTCCCATTTTCAAATTTTCTTCGACTGTTAAACTTGAAAAGATTCTTCTATTTTCAGGACATAACACAATCCCTTTTTTTACCATATGAACAGTACTTTTATTACTTACATCTTCACCTTCAAAAATTACTTTACCTTTAGATTTAACTATATTCAAAACTCCAAAAAGTGTTGAAGTTTTACCAGCTCCATTGGAGCCCAAAATGGTAACAATTTCACCCTTATTCACAGAAAAAGAAATTTTTTTTACCGCCTTTACATGACCATAATTAACTTCCAAATTTTCAACTTCAAGCATTTTCATCTTCCCCCAAGTACACCTTTATAACTTCTTCGTTATTTGTCACTTCTTCGGGAGTTCCTTCAGCAATTTTCTTCCCAAAATTCATAACGGTTACTAAATCAGAAACATTCATTACAACATTCATGTCATGTTCCACCAACAATATCGTCTTTCCTCTTTTATTGACCATTTGTATAATATTTTTTATTTCCTCTGTTTCATAATAATTTAAACCCGCTGCAGGTTCATCCAATAAGAGAAGATCTGGATCAGAAATAACTGCTCTGGCCATTTCAACCCTTTTTAGTAACCCGTAAGTGAGCCCAGAAGGATAAGAAGCGAGCCTATTTTTTATGTCAAACATCTCAGCTACTTCTAAAACCTTATCTCTTGCTTCTTTATCAAAATTCGTTTTTGATTTAGAAAACACAGAGAAAAGGGAGTCATTATATTTGTGTATTAATCCACTATAGATGTTTTCAAAAACGTTCATAGCCTGAAAAAGTTGTAAATTCTGAAAAGTTCTCGATATACCTGTATATATTATGTCATGGGTATTTAATCTTAAAAGAGATTCCCCTTTAAATAAAATATCTCCCTTTTGGAGATTCACTATTCTGGTAATTGTATTGAACAAAGTTGTTTTACCAGCTCCATTAGGTCCTATAAGTGCATGAATCTTTCCTTGCATTAATTTCATAGAAAAATCGTTAACTGCCTTTAAACCGCCAAAAGCTACCGTAACGTTTTTGACTTCAAGCATTCTTTCACCTCAAATTTGTGTTTATAGGTTATAAGGGGGGAACCCCCCCCTTATAATCATTTATAAAACTTCTAACAACGATTCAACAGAATAATGTATCCAACTTGAAGCAAAGTCCCAAACTAATCCTTCTTCGGTTAAAACAGATTTTAGAACATACATAGAAGTCATTCCCATTCGAGAATCAAAGCCTGCGGAAACCGGCTTATAACTCAAACCATGATTTTCGTCACCAAGGGTGATATAATTTCCTTTCCAATTGTCTAAAGTTTCCAAAGCGGAAACTAAACTTTCTCTAGTCAGATCAGGACCTGCTCTTTTAACCCCTTCAACGAAAACTTCTGCAGCTATCATACCAGCGATAGAATAGGCGTTAGGAATACCTTCGTAGTATTCTTGCCATATTTTTATCGCAGGTTCTTCTGGATTTGTAAAGTCTACAGCAACCCAAGCCATTACCTCAACACCGTCTCCTGCTTCTTGAGCTAATTGTAGATAACTCACATCGGCGTTTGAATACGTCAAAAGATACCTTTGATCGATCATTCCAAATTGTTTGGCTTGGCGCACAAAACCAACAGATTGGGGAAGGAACAACATAACAGCTACGGCATCAGGTTCAACAGATAACAAACGTGTTACTTCAGATGTGAAGTCACTTTTCAAAGGGTCCACCGCTATGTTTGCAACGGGCTCCATCCCCAAGGCTTTTAATGTACCTACCGCTGATTCACTGAACTCTTGACCATCTTCTGCATTCCTATAAACGATTGCTATTCTTTCATGGCCCTTTTCTACCAAATAATTCATTACTATGTTCCCTTCTACTATGTAATTCGGTTGAACCGGGAAAATATACTCTCTGGGTGGAAGACTGAACTCTATAGAACCCCCACCTTGATAAACAAAGGGAACCTCGTTATCATTCAGATAACCTTGTACTGCTAAAATACCTGGAGTTCCTAGTCCTCCAACGATGGAAAAAACTCCATCTTGCTCAACCATTCTTCTAACTTCTACAACCGTTCTAGCAGGGTTGAACTGATCATCAGCTATTATTAACTCAATCTGTCTTTCGTAGATACCACCGTTGTCGTTGATGTAATTAAAATAAGCTTGCATACCTTGCGCCATCGGTCTTCCTATAGGTGCAACAGGACCCGACATAGCTTGAAAAGTACCTACTAAGATCTTATCATCAGTTACCCCTACTTCCGAAAAACCTGAAACTAACAGCAAAACCACAAAAAACATACCAATAAATCTTTTCACCTTTCTCACCTCTCTTAATAAAGTTAAATTTCATAAAAACCACACTTTCTTAGCTATACCCTAATCTTTTTAACCACATTTTGAAACTTTTTAACTTTTCTTTTAGTATCTTGGGCTATCATTAATTCCTCATCAGTTTTTACTATTAAAATCTCCACTCATACCTGTTCGTTATTTTCTCCCACACCCACTGTGAATTTATATCTTAAAACTTCCAACTAATCCTTTCAACTCTGTGGCTAGCTCACTCAACTCTTTCGCTTCTTCGTTTATTCCTATCCCTTGTTTTACTTGTTCGTCTATCACACTCCTTGACCTTTCTAATTGTTCACTTATTTCTGTTACCGCTTTCGCTACCCTGTCCATCGCTGTGCTCATCTCTTGCGCACTTGCACTTTGTTCTTGCGCACTTGCCGTCATGTTTTCTATCCCTTGGTCCATCCTTTCTATCCTTTCTTTTATCCGATTGAAACTTTTCTGTACATTCTCCATCTTTTCGTTTATTTCTCCTATCGTTCCTACTACTTTGTTCGTCGATTCGTTCACTTTGTTCGTACCTTGCGTTATGTTGGTTAGTATTTCTGATATTTCATCCGTTGCATTCCTTGATTCTTCTGCTAACTTCCTTATCTCATCCGCTACAACTGCAAATCCTCTTCCAGCTTCTCCTGCCCTTGCCGCTTCTATCGCTGCGTTTAGTGCCAACAGGTTCGTTTGTTCCGTTATCGAGTTTATCGTTTCTACTATACTTTGTACGTTCTTGGCGTTGCTTGCGAGTGTTTCTACTTCTTTTTGACTTTCTTTTGTCCTTTCTACCGCTTCTTTCACCGCTTGACTTATACTTTCTATCGTTTTGCTTCCTTCTTCTGCAGCTTTACTCGTTTCATCTGCTTCTTCACTTAGCCTTTGTGCGTCTTGGGATACACCTTGTGCTGCCCTTGCTACTTCGTCTACCCCTGAGGTCACTTCTTCTACGTTTCCTGCCGTTTCTTCTGTATTTGTTTGTATCTTGTCCATCTGGTTTTTGAGTTCTTCTGAGTTCTTCCTGCTTTCTTGTGATGATCGTGTTAGACTTTCTGATGCGTTTTCTACTTTGTCTGATGCCTGCCTTATTGATCCCATGGATTTTCTCAGTTCTTCACTCATTTCTGATAGAGCGTTAGCCATCTGCCCTATCTCGTCTTTGCTTTTACTTTCAAAGTTAACCGTTAGGTCTCCTTCTTTGAATTGGTTTATCTTGTTTTTGAAGTCTAACAGTGGTTTCGTTATACTCCTTATTAGATAGATGACCATGATTATCGATACTACAAAGGCTACTACGGTTAGGATGGCTGTCAAGGTTATTGCTTGATTGTTTTCTTCTATGAGTGTTGGACCTAACGTGTCTTGTTGGACCTTTAATTCATTTCTTTGTTCTTCTAACAGGTTCAGTATCTCAACCCTTGCTTGTTCCATCTGCCCGATTATAGGCTCCTGGGATTCTATCGTTGTGACTATTTGATCGAAGGTGTTTTCAAATGAAGCAACTATATCGGTTAGTTCTGAAAAAGCATCATTTAATTCCTGATCTATTATGCTATATCCTAAAGTAGAAAGTTGCAAGTCTAAATTTTCAAACTCTTTAATTACATTGTTCTTATCTCCCTCCGATAAACTTGAGAAATATTGTGTAGACAAATCAATAATTGTGTTCTTGTACTGCAAAATTCTTTGTGAATATATAGGCAAAGAGGAAGACCCACCAACTTTTTGTGATAATTCTATAAAACCATTCATATTATTCTCTAATTCAGATCCCAGATTTAAAAATTTATCTATAAGGGCATCCTTTTCTTGGTTTAAACTAACTAATTTATTGAAAAGGGATTCGTAATTAGTCAAATTTGATTGTAATTCCTCTAAATTATACGTTGAAAGATTAGATAAATCGTCTTTGACACTTTCTATATAACTTAAAAACTCACTGGCCTTCTGTTCTTCAAAACTATTAGTGTAATCTTTTAAGCTAATTGTAGCTTGAAAAAAGTTGAATTCAGCTTGAGAGAAAGAATTAACGTGATCGGCCATAAGTTTATATTCTTCTAAAGCGTTGTTAGAATTGATTAAAGAATATATGTTGTATGAAATAGATAAACTAAACAAAAGAAAAGTAGTGATTATGATCAACGTTATTTTACTTCCAATACTTTTAAAAGACATCTCTATCCCTTCTTAAACTATTATTTTTAAGTATTTACACCCCAAGATAAGATTTTTGAATGTGCGGACTGTTAGCAAGATTCTGTCCAACATCTTCCATAACAATTTTCCCGTTTTCTAGTACGTAACCTCTATCAATAACTTTTAGTCCTTGTTTTACGTTCTGCTCTGCCAACATTATCGATACCCCAGATTTCTTAATCTCTATTAATTTTTGAAACAATTCTATAACGAGTGAAGGCTGTAACCCCAATGAAGGCTCATCAAGTATTAGCAATTTTGGATTTGCCATTAATGCTCTTCCGATAGCCAACATCCTTTGTTGACCGCCACTCATAGTGCCAGCTAACTGATGAATTCTTTCTTTTAATATTGGAAAAATTTCAAAAACAAAATCCAAATTTTCGCTTATTTTATTCCTTGCATTTGGCACATAGGCTGCTCCCAATTTTAAATTTTCTTCCACGGTCATAAAAGGAAATAATTCTCTTTCCTGGGGAACCAAAGAAATCCCTTTTCTTATTATTTCATGAGTTTTAAATCCAATTAATGAATTCCCCTCAAAAATGAGCTCTCCTTTTTCTGGTTTTATTAAGCCAACGATTGAACTGATTAAGGTAGTTTTACCAGCTCCATTGGGTCCAAAAATGCCTACAGCTTCATTGTTATAAATTGACATCGTTAAATCCCAGATTACCTGTATTCTTCCATATTTTAAATCCAAATTTTTGATTTCAAGCATCAGTCTTCCTCCCCTAAGTAAGCAGATATAACTTTAGGATCTTTTGAAACTTCCTGATAGACCCCTTGTGCTATAATTTTTCCAGATTCTAAAACTATCACTCTGTCTGTTAACTCTTTTATTACTCCCATTACATGTTCTATTACGGCTATCGCTATTCCACTTTCTCTAAGCCTTTTTACTAAGTCGATCATTTGCCAAGTTTCATCAGAATTTAACCCAGCCATTACTTCATCCAAAAATAGAACTTTTGGTTTGGAAGCTAAAGCCCGTCCTATTTCCACTTTTTTTAAGTCAAGAACAGTCAATTTATCTATAGGTTGGTTCTTATTTTCCAATTCTAAAAGATCACATATTTCATCTGCGGTTTTCCTTGCGCCTTTTAAGTTCTCTCCAGCTGCAAACAACGCACCAATCATGATATTTTCTAAGCCTGTAAACCCTTGCAACGGCCTTACAACTTGAAAAGTTCTAGAGAGCCCTATTCTGCTCCGAATATTAGGTGGATATTTTTCAATGTTCTGATTGTCAAATGTGATCTCACCTTCAGTTGGATAATACATGCCAGCTATCAAATTGACCAAGGTGGTTTTCCCCGCACCATTCGGCCCAATAATACCTAATATTTCCTTTTCTTCTATATCCATTGTGACACCATTTACAGCTACTAATCCTCCAAATTTTTTTACTAATTTTTTTGTAGTTACTATTTGCATAATGTTCTCCTCCATAGTATATATTAAAAATTAACTACTTACCAGATTGTATTTTGTTTTTTAAAGATCCAAATATTCCCTTTGGTAAGAATAATATTATAAGAATGATGATTATTCCATAAATTATTTGATGACCATATGGCATAATTAATTTTAAATATTCAGATGCAAACCCTAAAACACCTGCTCCGATGATTGGACCCCAAGTAGAATATATTCCTCCTACAAGTGCCATTGCCATAGGTAGTAAGAGAAAATCTAAAGAAAAGGTTGTTTCAGGAGAGACGAAACCGTATTGTTGAGAGTATACAGCTCCAGTTACGCCTTGAATAGCTGTGGTTATAATAAAGACAATTATCAGATATTTAAAAATATTGATACCAGTAGATTTAGCCACAACTTCATCTGTCCTTATTGAGTTGATGGCAAAATGAACCCTTGTTCGACTAAAAACTTCAGAAATTAAAATTGTAGATAGAGCTAAAGCCAATATCAACCAATATATTTTTGAAGAATCTCCCTGAAATATTATATTAGGTATAACCTTCCCACTTGCTCCACCGGTTAAACGGGGAGTATTCCTGATAATAACGGAAAAAACCGTTGTCAAGGCCAAAGTAGTGATTGCAAAATAAATTCCTCTCAATTTAAGAACGACAAATCCTAATGCCAAAGCTATCAGCGCCATAAAACCCCCTGCAAGAAATATACTAATTAAAGGGTTAATTCCAAAATTCGCAAAGGAAACTATCGATACATAAGCACCTACCCCAAAAAAACCTGCTACTCCAAAGGATAATTGACCCGTTCTCAACATCATATCCCAGCTCAAAGATAACGTCATATATATTAAAATAGTCATAACTACCTGAAGAAAATACGCTCCAGTATAGAAAGGCAAAAATATTAATAATCCTGTTGCTATAACCGCTATTAAAGGAGTTAAGATTTTTTTCATGACTCTGACCCCCTGTATGCTCTAATTAATATTACGATAATTAATACTCCAAAAAAAACCAAATCCGACCAGCCGCTGTATCCAGGAATCGATTGAACAACAGCTTCAACTACCCCTAAAGTGATTCCACCAATTAAAATACCGTTTAAATTACCCAAACCTGCCATAGCTGCTAAAGCAAAGGACTTTAAAGTATATGCATTTCCTGACAAGGGGAATATGGATGTCCTTGGCAACATTATCCCTGCAGCAATTCCTAGAATTCCAAAAGCAATAGCAAAAACGATAAGATATACTTTGTTGGTATCTATACCTACAATTTCAGCTCCTTTTGGATTTTGTCCAACCGCTCTGGTTGCTTGACCTAAAAGAGTCTTTTTCAAAAAAAGTTGAAGAAAGATAAGTACTCCAATTGCCACTATTGGATATAGAAATTCATAAATGCCAATAGAGAAATTTGATATTGTTATGGATGAAGAAGCATAAGGAGTATAAATATTTCTTGGGCGAGTAGTCCAAATTATTTTTATAAGCTCTATAACTACCATAGAAATCCCAAATGTTAACAACAGTTGGTTCAGTTCCCCTGCTTTTAACACGTATCTTATTGAAATCTGATAAATCCCTATTGCTAATAAAAACATTAAAATAAATAATGGAAACACTGAAATAAGTGGGTCTAACCCTAATTGAGTGAAAAAAATATACCCTATGTATAAACCTAAAGTCAAAAAATCCCCATGAGCTAAGTTTAATATTCCAACGATTCCTAATATCAAAGCCAAAGGTAAACCAATTAAAGAATATAAACCACCGCGTTGAAGACCATAGATCAAAGGTATGGGTTTCCAAATAGCAATAATTACAAGGAAAACAAGAAACATTAAAAATGTTTTATTAAGTCGAAAATGCAGAGAATTCAACATAATCACCACCGTTTTTTTAATGAAAGGGGGAGGAATATCTTCCAACCCCCATATTTCAAAAATTTACTTTTACTATTTACCAAATGTGAAAGGATAAGCCATCGTTGCCGTTGCAAGATCTATAGGCCAAATAACTTCTTGTCTACCATTTTGCCATTGTAAAATTTTTTGATACTTGAATCCTTGATTTGGTATTATTCTGCTTGGTTCAATTTTCAACACTTCACCCAACGGCGATTCATATTCAATAGTTCTCAATGCAGAAATTATAGCTTCTTTATCCATGGTTCCTGCTTTTTTTATACCTTCAACCAAAAAATAAATATTAGTATATCCAAGGGGAGCAAAGTATGTTACCGGTTCTTCATCCCACATTTCAACGTAAGCATCATAAAAATGTTTAGCTACTGGACTTACATCATTTAAAGTTGGAGCCCACATCCCATAAAGAATAACATTCTCTGCTAAAGGATTTTTCCCAAAGTCCGCTGGCCAACCTGGAGGAGCTCCTACTAACAAGTCAGGTGTGAAATCCACTTCTTTTGCCTGGGCTACAATTGGTATAGCATCAGCGTCGTATCCCGCCCAAACAAAAAGGTCCGGATCAAAAGCCTTTGCTTGATTTAACATAGCTCTATAATCTCCCCCTCCTAGGGCGGCACTCTTGAATGAAGCTCCAGCAAATTCTTCCATTATTCCTTGCCATGGACCTTCTCCTTTTTTTGCTAACTCATAAAGATCTAAATAAGCTGTATATGAGTCCGTGCCGAAGGCTCCTTCTTCATACGCCAAAAAGATTTTTTTAATATCAACATTTGGATATGCCTGAACTATTTCTCTCCAACCTATCCCATAACCTTCGCCTTGTTGATAATCCCATGGGTGAAGATGGAAGTACCAGTCTGCATCTGGACCCATCGCTATTTCAATTTGATGGGAAGCTCCACCTGCCCAAACAGTTATTTTTTGGTATTTTTTAAGAATAGGCACTTGTGCTAAATGTACACCACTAGACATTCCACCAACAAAAAAATCTACTTTTTCAACGGTTGCTAATCTCTCGATCGCTGCAGCCCCT
Source organism: Petrotoga sp. HWHPT.55.6.3 (assembly GCF_002895495.1). Taxonomy (NCBI): domain Bacteria; kingdom Thermotogati; phylum Thermotogota; class Thermotogae; order Petrotogales; family Petrotogaceae; genus Petrotoga; species Petrotoga sp. HWHPT.55.6.3. The sequence continues at coordinate 15,618 of NZ_AZRJ01000029.1, forward strand.
TTTGCTGGATTCATTTCATCATCTATAACTATAAGTTCCAGCGGTCTTCCCAAAACCCCACCGGCGTCGTTAATCTCTTTAACTGCTAACCTCATCGCCTTTGTACTTTGGTTGCCAGTTATATCTCCTAAAGGATTTACAGCGCCGATTTTAATAGGATCTACTGCCATCGCCAAAGAAAACATGACAACCAAAAAAAGAACCAATCCTATGTTTCTTTTCACCTTTCTCACCTCCATATATTTTTTACCACTAAAGCCGTCCCCATTCCTCCACCAATGCAAAGTGATGCCAGACCAAATTCGCTATTTCTCTTTTTCATCTCGTAAAGAAGTGTAACAACTATCCTATTTCCCGATGCTCCAATAGGATGTCCTAAAGCAATTGCACCACCATTCACATTGGTTCTTTCAAGAAACCAGTTTTTAGATTTCCCATAAATATCTCCTAATTCTGTTATCACCCCCAAAGACTGGGCAGCAAAAGCTTCGTTTAGTTCAATTAATTCCATATCTGTTATATCCATTTTGATCTTTTCTAAAAGGCCCTTTACAGCTGGAACTGGACCTAAACCCATGTATGCTGGGTCTACAGCGGCCTGATTGTAACCAACTAATTCTGCTATTGGTTTTAATCCGTATTTTTCAACAGCCCTTTCTGAGGCTAATAAGACAGCACTGGCACCGTCGTTTATTCCCGAAGCATTTCCAGCTGTTACGGTTCCCTCTTTTACAAATGCAGGTTTAAGACTGGCTAACTTTTCTTTCGTTGTATCAAATCTTGGATGTTCGTCTTGGTCAAAAAGAACTGTTTCTTTTTTTCTTTTTACTTCGATTGGTATTATTTCATCTTTAAATTTCCCTGATTCCATAGCTTCTTTAGCTCTCATTTGACTCGTATATGCAAAATCGTCTTGCTCTTCACGAGAAATATTGTGTTTTTTTGCGATGTTTTCTGCAGTTACCCCCATATGATAGTTATTAAAAACATCGGTGAGCCCGTCTAGTATCATATGATCTTGAACTTCAAATGATCCAAATTTGTTTCCAAATCTACTTGTGGATGGCAAAAGATAAGGAGCTGTTGACATACTCTCCATTCCTGCCGCCACAACTAGGTCGGCGTCACCTGTTTTAATATCCGTAGCACCAATCATTATACTTTTCATGCCGCTTCCACATAACATATTAACAGCGTAGCCAGGCTTGTCTTCTGGAATCCCTGCATATATGGAGACTTGTCTTCCTGGGCCCATGCCTTGGCCTGCCATCAAAACATTTCCAACAATGACTTCATCAACATTTTCAGAATTTACTTGAGCTTCTTGTAGCACTTTTTTCACAACTTCAGCTCCCAATTTGGTTGCAGGTATATCTTTTAGGGTTCCACCAAAAGTACCGATGGCCGTCCTTTTTGCGGATATTATATAAACTTTACTCATTGTTTCTACCTCCCATATAGTCTTATCACTGTTTAGGTCCAACACCTTGCAGCAGCCTGTTTAGATTAAATGTGGTCCACAAGTCAAAGCTCTATATTAACCCCATCTTTATAGCTTCTTGTTCTAATTCTTTTCTAAAGTCTGGATGAGATATTGATATTAACTTCTTAGCCCTTTCACCTACACTTCTACCCCTCAAGTGAGCTACTCCCCATTCTGTTACCACATAATCCAAATCCTGTCTTGGGACGGTAATTGGAGCTCCTTGTGGAAGTAGGGGGACTATCGTTGAAATGGTGCCTTTTTTTGCTGTGGATCGTAGGGCGATGATACCTTTCCCATTTTTACTTTTTATAGCCCCTCGATGTGTGTCCAATTGGCCCCCTGTTCCAGAAAACTGTTTGGTCCCTATTGCTTCTGAAACAACTTGTCCAGTTAAATCTACTGAAATTGCTGTGTTTAAACTTACCATATTGTCATTTTGACAGACTACGTAAGGATCATTGACAAATCTCCCTCTGAGCTCAAGAATACCAGGATTATCGTCGATAAATTCATACATTCTCTTTGTCCCTAAGGCAAAAGCTATTACAAATTTCCCCTTCCAAAGGGTCTTCTTCATATTTGTTATTACACCTTTTTCAAAAAGATCTATCATTGATTCTGTAAGCATTTCAGTGTGAATTCCTAAATCTTTTTTTGTCTCAAGCAATTTTGCTACCGCGTTAGGTATTCCACCGATACCTATCTGCAAGGTTGAGCCGTCTTTTATGATATCTGCTATGTACTGAGCAATCTTTTTTTCTTCTTCTTTAGGTTCTGAAATAGGTATTTCAGGGATCTCCCAATTAGACTCAACAACAACATTTACATTGTTTATATGCCATTCAGTGTCCCCGTGCACATATGGCATTTTTTCATTGACCTCCATTACAACTATATCAGCATTTTCTGCTAAATCTTTTTCATACACATTAGAGATACCTAAATTAAAGTATCCAGTTTTTTCTCTCATAGGAGTGGAAGTTCCCCAAAACACCAAGGTATTTCCTTCCTCTTTTTCAGCCATAACTTTATCTAACCCTGCCATGTGAAGATTATTGGGTATATAATCCAATATTTTTAATTTATCTTCATGTTTAGATTTTCTCGTAGGATCAGAATAGAACCATGTATGTAATTCGAAAGTTCCTTCATATTCTTTGTTCAAAAAGAACTCATAATATCCCGTATCTAAACAAGTTATCACTTTTATTTTTTCAAAATGATCTTTAAATTTATGAATACTTTTCAAAAAACCTTGGGCTTCAGCTGCAGCCATACTCACAACCACCGAAACTCTTTTCGGTAGGTTTAATATTGCATCGTCAATTGACATTAATTTTTGTTTATATTTTTCTTTCCACATTCTGAAAGTACCTCCTAAATCGTAAATTTTATACTATCGGACTCTACACTATATCCCTTTTAAAAATAAATTTATGTCTCTAATATTTATAAAGATTAAAGAACTGTTCCCCCGTTTACATCCAAAATGTGACCAGTTACATAAGAAGCCTCTTCAGAAGCTAAAAATAATACTGCATTCGCCACTTCTTCTGGTTCTCCCATTCTCCCTAAAGTTATTTTTGATTTTATGCTTTCTAATACCTTCTCTGGAATTTTTTCTGTCATTGGAGTTTTAATGAATCCAGGAGCAACCGCGTTAACTCTAATATTTGCCCCTTTCCTTGCAAATTCCTTAGCCCAAGTATATGTCATTGATATAACTCCACCTTTTGAAGCTGCATAGTTAGTTTGACCAACATTCCCTCTTTCACCCACGATTGAAGATATATTCACTATACTTCCTTTTCCATTTTCTAACATAAGATTTGAAACAAATTGTGTCATATTGAAAACACCTTTCAAATTTACTCCAATGACCTTATCCCAATCTTCTTCTTGCATCTTACCTATCAAAGCGTCCTTCGTTATACCAGCATTGTTAACAAGTACATCGATTCTTCCAAACTCTTCTTTTACTTTTCTCACAAATTCTTCTATAGCAGGCCTATCGGTTACATCCAACAGATAACCTCTCACATTTTCTCCTAATTGATTCTGTAACTGAGAAAGAATTTCTTGGTTCATGTCTAAAGCAAAAACAATCTTTGCTCCTTCTTCGGCAAACTTCTTAACGATACTTTCCCCTATGCCTCTGCCTCCACCTGTAACTACACAAACTTTGTCTTTCATTCTATCCATTAATATTCCTCCTCACTTAAGTGATATTTTCTATTTAACCCCACTTTACGGTGGTTGCAGCCCAAACAAAACCTATACCTGCTCCCACCATAACAACGACGTCTCCAGGGTTGAGTTTTCCTTCCTTTAGAGCCAACTTCATAGAAAGCACCTGATCGTTTTGTCCAAGATGACCGTAATTTTCCAGATAAGTTGTTTGTTCTTCCTTCAAGCCTAATTCTTCCAAAACAGCCTTATGAGCAGATCTCTTAAAGTGAAGAATGGCTAAGTATCCGATATCTTTTTCACTATAACCGGATTTTTTTAAAGAATCTCTGATTACTCCATAAAAGTTAGGCATGGTTTTTTCACTCAAATTTGCTTTAAATTTTTCGGAATCTCTTACTGTAAAGTAATACTTATTAGCATCTTCTGGTTTCATAGGCCATTTCTTAGTTCCTCCTACTTCTATTACACATTGCTCTGAAAAAGAGCCATCTCCCCTAAAAGCGGATGATAAAATCAAATTCTTATTTAAATTTTTCCTTAATATTAAAGCTGCCCCTCCAGCCCCAATATCGAACATAAAAGAGGTTTCTGGAACTTCATAATTGATGAGATCACCATTTCTGTAACCACTTACAAGTAATACCGTGTTCAAATTATCATTATTCATCATAAGGGATTTTGCTGTCTCCATTCCTACCATCATCGATCCACACATTGCCTCCATATCAAAACCCCATGCACGAGTGGCTCCAATCTCATGAGCAACTTTTAAGCTGGCAAGCCAGCATGGATAATCTTTGTGTTGGCCACCATTCCATATGACTAAATCTATATCTTTTGGATCTATACCTGCGTCTTTGATAGCTTCCTTAGCCGCTTGAATACCCATATAACTCGTTGTATCCTCAGGACCAGGGATGGGTTTTTTTAAAATACCAAATTTTTCTTCTATCACCCATTGCGGAATATTCGTTCTCTTGGCTATCTCTTCAGCATAAATGTAATTATCAGGTATGTAAACCCCTAACCCCATTATTCCTACATTCATTCCATTTCCTCCTTTAAAATCTAACATTCAGTACCTTTAGAAACTCCAAACTTTCTTTAACTCTCTGTTACTTTTTTTAAGATCAAAATATTATTTGCCAAATTATTTTATTTACAAGTCTCAAAATATAACATATGAATCAGTTCTCACACAATTAAAAATTTTTTCACAACTTTTATCAATTGATCTAGATCATCTACTAACGGAGAGTGACCACAATTTTTTAGATAAATTAGTTTGGCGTTTTCTCCTATATCGTGTTGTATATCAAGAGCCATTTGTTCTGGAACCACTAAATCATTCTCTCCCCACAATATCAAAGTAGGGCATTTTATATTTTTGGCTCTACCATCACCTTGCTTTATCCCATTATAATCGTCACTTATATTAAAAGTTGCCAAGGCATAATCTACATCAACCAAATTCCTCTGAGTTAACATATCATCCAAATATTCTTCGTATTTTTGAGGTTCTGGCTTATGATGTGTGTATATAGTTGCTTCCCAAACTACTTTAAGAAAATTTTTGTCTTTATTGCTATATGCACTTAAAATGGGAATTACCTGAACAGGATCTTGAGCTATTTCTTCTTTAGTTTTCAAAAATTCACCTTTTCCTGAGTTTGACAGT
>NZ_AZRJ01000030.1:0-2442 GCF_002895495.1 Petrotoga sp. HWHPT.55.6.3
AAAAAGCAAATCAAGTTCAAAGACATAAATACTATCTAACCAATACCCTATTTCGATGACACTTAATTATGATCTAACACGGTTTTTTTATGGTATAATCTAAAAAACTAAAGGAGATCTTTCACTTAAGTTCTATAACTACTTATGATGAAACTCTTTTGTTTCTTAATCAGGGTCCGGACAATGGATGTTATCTATACAGCTTTAGAGCTTTTAAAGACATTATACTAAATTCTGCAAGGAGGAAAAGTATGGGTGCTATTTCTCAAATCATATCGGTTATATGTGGGTTTATTGGATTAATTTTCACCGTTTTTTTAGTTTTCAATATTTTAGAAAAATCCCCTGGGAATGAAAGAATGCAAAAACTTTCGAAAATAATTCAAGTGGGAGCTCGCTCTTTTTTATTTTCAGAATATAGGATTCTTTTTGTTGTTATATTTTTATTCGCTGCTTTTCTGTGGTTTGTAAGCTCTTATCAAATGGCTTTGTCTTTTATTTTAGGATCGGTATTTTCAGTTTTATCAGGTTTTTTAGGAATGTCAATAGCTACCAGAGCCAATGCTAGAACAACCAATGCGGCGATAAACAACTTAAAAGATGCATTGGCTGTATCTTTTAATGGTGGAGCGGTTATGGGAATGATTGTTACTTCTTTAGGATTAATGGGATTGGGAGGTATATTTTTTCTTGGCAAGGGAAATACTGAATTAATGAGTGGCTACGCCATGGGAGCATCTTTTGTGGCACTCTTTGCAAGAGTTGGAGGGGGCATTTTTACAAAAGCTGCCGATGTAGGAGCTGACTTAGTTGGTAAGGTTGAAGCAAATATTCCAGAAGATGATCCAAGAAATCCGGCAGTTATTGCTGACAATGTCGGAGATAATGTGGGAGATGTTGCAGGTATGGGAGCAGATCTGTACGAATCCTACGTTGGCTCTATTTTTTCTGCTTCAGTGTTGGGCAGTGTAGCTTTTTCTATTAATGGGGCAATTTTCCCCTTTTTTGTTGCTTCATCAGGTTTGATATTATCAATTTTTGGTATTATTTTTGTTAATTACTATATCAAAAAAGTAAAGGAAGTTGAGCCCGAAAAGGTTCTACACTTTGGTACATATATGACGGCATTTCTTCAAGCGATAGTAGTTTTTTTCTTATCTAAAATTGTCTTCGGTGATTTTTCTGGCGGTTTAATTGTTATTTTAGGTATGGTAGTTGGAATTCTTATAGGGGTTTCCACTGAATACTACACTGCAAAAAAACCTGTAATAGAGCTAGCAAAAAGCGCTCCATCAGGTTCGGCTCCGTTGATTATCAATGGTCTTGCCCTAGGGATGGAATCAACGCTTTTCCCTATTCTTTTAATAGGAACAGCTATTGTAATTTCATTCTACGTTTACGGGCTTTTTGGAATAGCTATTGCGGCCGTTGGAATGCTTTCAACACTGGGTATGAGTTTATCAATCGATGCATATGGCCCTATCGCCGATAATGCGGGTGGAATTGCGGAAATGGCTCATTTAGATCCATACGTTCGAGAAAGAACTGATAAGTTGGATGCTGTTGGAAATACAACCGCCGCGATGGGAAAAGGCTTTGCAATAGGATCTGCTGCATTAACGGCATTGGCTTTGTTCGCCTCTTATTTGCAGGTAACAAATATTTCAGTAGTTGATTTGAATGATGCAAATGTATTTACAGCCTTGTTAATCGGTGCAATGCTTCCATTTCTGTTTTCCTCTTTGGTGATGAAAGCAGTTGGTAACGCCGCAAACCTTATGGTTGAAGAAGTAAGGAGACAGTTTAAAGAAATTGTTGGATTAATGGAAGGAAAAGCTGATCCAGACTACGGTAAGTGTGTAAAGATTGCTACCGATGGTGCTCTAAAATATATGATACTTCCTTCTTTAATCGCTGTAATAGCTCCAATAATTATTTATCTGTTGTTAGGCAAGCAAGCTGTTGCTGGAATGTTAGCAGGAACAACAGGTTCCGGCGTTATGTTAGCTATATTCATGGCTAACTCTGGAGGTGCCTGGGATAACGCTAAGAAGTTAATAGAAACAGGAAAATATGGGGGAAAAGGGTCTTTGGCTCACAAGGCTTCTGTTGTGGGCGATACTGTGGGGGATCCTTTAAAAGATACAGCAGGACCTTCCATAAATATTTTAATAAAACTCATGTCTATAGTTTCTATAGTGATTGTCCCTGTCTTAATTAGAATTTTTGAGTGAAACTCTTGGTTAAAGTGGTTGGTATGAATACCATCCTCTTTATGGGCCGGCTGCGGGGCAAAGGGGCGCTAACACAAGGTTTTTGAGATATAACTATTTTCAAAAATAAGACTTTGATTTTAAAAGGGTTACAGGGCGGAGCCCTCCCACCTGCTGAGTTAGGGACCGCAGGTCCCTTCCTTAGAAGGGTGGGGAGCGGGGCGAAGGG
>NZ_AZRJ01000031.1:0-12390 GCF_002895495.1 Petrotoga sp. HWHPT.55.6.3
TTCGCCCCGCTCCCCACCCATAAGGATTGGGGAGAGTTTTGTTATTTTATATTTTAAAACTTCCAACTAATCCTTTTAACTCTGTGGCTAACTCACTCAACTCTTTCGCTTCTTCGTTTATCCCTATCCCTTGTTTTACTTGTTCGTCTATTACACTTCTTGACCTTTCTAGTTGTTCACTTATTTCTGTCACAGCTTTCGCTACCCTGTCCATCGCTGTGCTCATCTCTTGTGCACTCGCACTTTGTTCCTCTGCACTTGCCGTCATGTTTTCTATCCCTTGGTCCATCCTTTCTATCCTTTCTTTTATACGATTGAAACTTTTCTGTACATTCTCCATCTTTTCGTTTATTTCTCCTATCGTTCCTACTACCTTGTTCGTCGATTCGTTTACTTTGTTCGTACCTTGCGTTATGTTGGTTAGTATTTCAGATATTTCATCCGTCGCATTTCTTGATTCTTCTGCTAACTTCCTTATCTCATCCGCTACAACTGCAAATCCTCTTCCCGCTTCCCCTGCCCTTGCTGCTTCTATCGCTGCGTTTAGTGCCAACAGGTTCGTTTGTTCCGTTATCGAGTTTATCGTTTCTACTATACTTTGTACGTTCTTGGCGTTGCTTGCTAGTGTTTCTACTTCTTTTTGACTTTCTTTTGTCCTTTCTACCGCTTCTTTCACCGCTTGACTTATGCTTTCTATCGTTTTGCTTCCTTCTTCTGCAGCTTTACTCGTTTCATCTGCTTCTTCACTTAGTCTTTGTGCGTCTTGGGATACACCTTGTGCTGCCCTTGCTACTTCGTCTACACCTGAGGTCACTTCTTCTACGTTTCCTGCCGTTTCTTCCGTACTTGTTTGTATCTTGTCCATCTGGTTTTTGAGTTCTTCTGAGTTCTTCCTGCTTTCTTGTGATGAGCGCGTTAGACTTTCTGATGCGTTTTCTACTTTGTCTGATGCCTGTTTTATTGATCCCACGGATCTTCTCAGTTCTTTACTCATTTCTGATAGAGCGTTAGCCATCTGACCTATCTCGTCTTTGCTTTTACTTTCAAAGTTTACCGTTAGGTCTCCTTCTTTGAATTGGTTTATCTTGTTTTTGAAGTCTAACAGTGGTTTCGTTATACTCCTTATTAGATAGATGATCATGATTATCGATACTATGAAGGCTACTACGGTTAGGATGGCTGTCAAGGTTATTGCTTGATTGTTTTCTTCTATGAGTGATGGACCTAACGTGTCTTGTTGGACCTTTAATTTATTTCTTTGTTCTTCTAATAGGTTAAGTATCTCTACCCTTGCTTGTTCCATCTGCCCGATTATAGGCTGTTGGGATTCTATTGCTGTGACTATTTGGTTGAAGGTGTTTTTGAACTGTTCGACCATGTCTTTCATCTCGTTGAACAGTTCAGTTAATTCGTCAGAGGTTAATCCATATTGCATAATCAAAAGTTGAGAATCCAATTCATTGAAAGCATTTAAAACATTGTTTTTATCGCCAAGAGATTTGGATGAAAAATACATGGAAGATAAATTATCTATATTATCCAATATATTAATTGAACTATCAGCGTAAAAAACGAGGGTTGAAACATTATTCTCTTGGGCTAAAGTTTTAAATTCGGTAATAATTTGGCGTAATTCATTGGATATATCTTTAAAATCTTGATTTACGAGTCTGTTTTTTTCTTCGTTCAATTGAACAATTTGATTAAAATTACTTTCATAGTCATTTATCTTTGTAATTACGTTTTGCACAATTGTAGAATCAGTAGTTTCATCTGCAAAGAAAGTTTGAATTGTATCAATATCTTGAGTAAAAGTTTCTTTTGTTTGTTCATCATAGTTGATCACATAATCTTTGAAGGCTAAAGCAGCTTCAAAAAAGGTGTTTTCTATTTCAGAGATTTGATTCGTTGCATTAGAAAGATCTCTATAACTACCCAAACCATCGTTGGAGCTTATCAAAGAAAAAATATTGAAAGAAATTGCTGCCCCAAATAAAATAAAAATTACAACGATAATTACAATTATCCTTCCTCTTATGCTTTTGAATGACATGGAATTTTTCCCCCTTTATTTTTAATTATCTTATCAATAATTATAATATAAAACAGTACTCAAAAGCAAATAAAAAGTTTTCAGAAACATACCTTTCTAATGCGAAATGAAAAATTAACAATAAGATATGGTAAAATAGTATAGGGTATAATTAAAGAAGAAAGAGGAGGTAGATTATGCAATATAACAATCTTGGTAAAGCTGGTATAAAAGTAAGTGAAATTTCATTTGGATCTTGGCTAACTTTTGGAAATCAGCTCGACACAGAAGGGGTCAAATCATGTTTGCGTACAGCTTATGAAAACGGTGTTAACTTTTTTGACAACGCTGAAGCTTACGCTAATGGTCTTTCTGAATCTCTTATGGGAATGGCAATAAAAGAGTATAGAAGAGAAGATCTTGTAATTTCCACAAAAATATTTTGGGGCGGAAAAGGTCCAAACGATAGAGGGGTATCAAGGAAGCATCTTTTAGAAGGAACATGGAACTCTCTAAAAAGGTTACAGGTTGATTATGTCGACCTTATATTTTGCCATAGACCAGATCCAACAACTCCCATTGAAGAGACAGTATTCGCAATGGATTACATAATAAGAAACGGTTTAGCTCTTTATTGGGGGACTTCCGAGTGGAGTGCGGAACAATTGGAAGAAGCTTATCAAATAGCGGATAAAAGAAATCTTATTCCTCCCACAATGGAACAACCTCAATACAACATGTTTGTTAGAAACAAGGTTGAGAAAGAATTTAAACCTCTTTATGAAAAATATGGATTGGGGTTAACCACGTGGAGTCCTTTAGCCAGCGGGGTGCTCACTGGAAAATACAACGATGGAATCCCTCAAGACAGTAGACTTGCAAAATTTGAAAACTTACGAGAAGAGTTCGAAAAAGGTGGACTATTATCTCAAGAAAATATCGAAAAGGTCAGAAAATTAACGAAAATAGCTAACGATTTAGGCGCAACAATGGCTCAGCTTGCTCTTGCCTGGATATTGAAAAATCCCAACGTTAGTACCGTAATTACCGGCGCAAGTAAACCAGAACAGGTAAAAGAAAATGTAAAAGCTTCCGAGATAAAAGAAAAACTTACAGATAGTGAAATGGAAGAAATTGAAAAAATTCTAAACAACAAACCCTGATAAAAATTAGTAAGATCCCACCAAGGCGGTGGGATTTTTTTAATTTTCTTTAGCTTTTAAGTAGGCCTCTTCAGCACGATATGAGCTTCTTACCAACGGACTAGATGCGACAAATTTGAACCCCAGTGAATACCCAATTTTTTCATATTGTTTAAACTTTTCGGGGGTAACGTATTCAACAACTTCAACCTGTCTCTCAGATGGCCTTAAATATTGACCTAAGGTCATTATATCGCAGTCGACTTCCCTCAAATCTTTCATAACCTTTACGACATCTTCTTCTTGCTCTCCAAAACCCAACATTATCCCTGATTTGGTAACTAAAGAAGGATTTATTTCTTTTGCTTTTCTTAAAACATCTAAAGACCTCTTATAACTAGCTCTAGGCCTAATTCTTGAGTAAAATTCGGGAATAGTTTCTATATTATGGCCAAAAACTTCTGGAGATGCTTCAGCGACGATTTTAATAGATTCTTCCGCCCCTAGAAAGTCTGGGATTAAAACCTCTACTTTAATGTTTCCAGGCAATTTTTTTATTTCACTAATGACTTGGGCAAAATGATACGCTCCTCCATCGGGCAAATCATCCCGGGTAACAGAAGTGACAACTGCAAATTTTAATCCCAATTTTTCTACCGCTTGAGCCAATCTCTTCGGTTCATCTTTATCCAAAGGTGAAGGCTTACCTTTTGGTACAGAACAATACCTGCATCCTCTCGTGCATATATTACCCATAATCATAAATGTTGCGGTTTTTTTAGCAAAGCACTCCCCAATATTTGGGCAATCAGCGCTTTGACAAACCGTATTAAGTGAATAATCTTCAATAAAATCTCGAATTTCTTCAAACTTTTCAGTGGAAATACTTACTTTCAACCATTCCGCATTCTTCATCATTTTCACTCCTATCATAGGTAAAATTAATATCAAATATTTCTTCTGTTTTCTGAATAACCTTCGTTTTAACCTCTTGGATATCTTTTATTATACCTAATTTTTCTAAAGAGGTTACACCATATTCATTTATTCCACAAGGAATAATGTTCTCAAAATACGACAGGTCGGTATTAACGTTGAAAGCTAAGCCATGCCAAGTAATAAAATGATCAATTGAAAGTCCCATCGCACAGATTTTTTTATCTTCAACCCACACCCCTCTGTATTTTGATTGTGGAATCCTTTTCCCTACTATGTTATAATCTTTTAATACTTTTATTATAATTTCCTCTAAATTATAAGCCAACTGCCCAATATCAGCAGGCCATTTTCTAAGATTAAGAATAGGATAGATAACTAATTGCCCAGGGCCATGAAAAGTGATATTTCCCCCTCTTTCTACTTCATATATTTCCGCAATTTTTTTTATTTCATTAATATCTTTTTTTAGATTTTCGTATCCTCCTCCTCTTCCTATAGTGTACACTGGTGGATGAGATAATAATATTACAATTCCATCCACTGAGCCATTCCTGACAATTTTCATAGCTTGTTGTTGAATCTCTTTACCTTTCAAATATCCAACTTCGTTGTAATTCCATACCAACCCTCTTCTCATCTTATCAAACTCCTTAAACTAGCTTAACACTGAACTCTTTATCTACATTATAACAGATTAATAAAAAATATGCAAAGAGAAGTTTAACACAAAATTAAGCAACAACGAGCAAACGTGAGCATTCGTTCTCTAATCAACTATAATCAATCAGAATCGCTCCTCTTCAAACATAGTTACTCCAAATCAAATTTCACAAAACTCAGTAAAAAGAGTATAATTCTCCTATATTGATTTTTTTAAAAAGGTTTGTCTAAGCTTTGTACTAAAAATGATTGTTTCAAACTACGTATCCAATAACTTTAAAAAAGAAAGGGGATTAGTATGGACGAATTTAAAGAGATTGTTGAACAGTACGATATAGACCTTGAAAAGCTGAAAGAAGAAAAAGGTGAAATAAATCAAGAGATCCTTCAATCATATATTAAAGAGAAATTTTATCCTAAAGTAAAATCTGAAAAGAAATTAATAGGTATAAGAAAAATCATTTCGAAAAGGCTTTACCAAAGTTATAACCAGGCGATTCATGTGACTATCAACATGGAAATAAAAATGGACAACATAATTAGTCTACGAGAAAAAATTGAAGAAAAGCCCTCGCTTACCATTCTTATGATAAAACTTTTGGCAAATGCACTAAGGGATTTGCCTCAGTTGAACGCTACCTTTGATGGAGAAAAAGTTGTAATATATGATTCTATAAATATCGCTGTTGCCACTGACACGCAAAATGGTTTAATTACCCCTGTTTTAAGAGAGGTGGATAAAAAAGATATAAAAACTTTTATAGAAGAATACAATGATATAATAACCAAAGCACGAAATGGAACGCTAAAAGAAAAAGATTTAGTAGGTGCTACTTTTACGGTTACAAATTTAGGAATGTTCGGCGTTGACTCTTTCACCCCTATTATTAATCCGCCTCAAGTTGCAATATTAGGAATAAATAGAATCAAAGATTCAATCATAATAGAAGAGGGGAAACAAAAAATAGCTAAGATAGGAACCCTATCACTGACTATAGACCACAGAATTATTGATGGTGCCCTTGGAGCCCAGTTTTTACAAAAAGTGAAAGAACACTTTGAACATACAGAAGATATATCTTAAACCTTTGGCTGAAACTCTGAATTAAGGGGTGGTATATATGAGAATAAAATGGTTAGGACATTCTTGTGTACTTATAACTACAGAAAACAACAAAAAAATACTCATAGACCCATTTAAATCTAATGCTACGATGAAAATGTGGCCAATGAGAATGAAATACGAACCAGTTAATGAAGAAGCAGATATATTATTAATTACTCATAATCATCCTGATCACAATAACCTAGAAGCAGCGAAAAACCCTAAAGTAATAATAAGAGAAGCTGGGCAAAAAAATATCGAGGGCATAGAAATTATTGGAGTTGAAACAAAACATGCAAATTTTAGGACAAAGAATATTGTATTCTTCATAAAAGCAGAAGAAATCACAGTTTGCCATGTGGGAGATCTAGGCCATCTTTTGGACAAAAAATTTATTGAGGATGTGATAACTAAAGTAGATATTTTGTTTGTTCCGTTATCTGGTTTTCCAGGACCTAGTTTAGAAACAGCTATGATGATCATCAACCAGATTCAACCAAAGATAGTCGTTCCAATTCATTATAGAACTCCACAATGTGACGCAGCTATATTCAAAAAGCCAGATAAAGTTTATGAAATGTTGAGAAAAAATGTCAGCGATCTCGTTTTTCTCAAAGAAAACATACACACGTATACAAAAGAAGAACTAGAAAAATACGCTGAAACAATAGCCCACATATTTACACCATATTTTACCGAAAATAATAAAACAAAAAAGGAGAGATAAAGAAAGAAGGTAAAGATGTTACTATCGTTGCAGCTGGTTATCCACGGGTATTAGCCTCATCGGTAGCAGAAAAGCTTGAGAAAGAAGAAGGAATCTCTGTTGAAGTAATAGATGCTAGAAGTTTATATCCTATTGACGAAGACCTTATTTTAGAATCCGTGAAAAAAACAGGGAGATTAGTAACCCTTGATGATGCTCCATTAAACGGATCTTTTGCTTCGGAAATTGCTGCACTGGTAGCTGAAAAAGGGTACTCATATTTGAAAGCTCCTATTAAGAGAGTTACAAGAATAAAGGTACCTGTACCACATTCAAAAATCGAAGAGGAATACGTATTGTTAAACGAAGCAAAAGTAATCAATGCTGTCAAAGATGTAGTCAATTATTAAACTATACTTTAGTCATAGGCCCTTGATTGTAATTGATCAGGGGCCCCGTGGCTTGATCATGTCAAGCCACAAACATTGGAAATAGTTATAGTTAAAGCAAACTCGCCTCTTTTTTGTGCTTCTTCAACAAGAAGGTTGATAGCTTTGAATATCTCTTCTTTACTTCCTTTCACAACTGTATTCGTCTTCCCAACTGTAATTTCTATATTTTTCAATTCTCGCAATTTAATAATTGCATCGCTTATTATTCTCACGTAATCTTCTGTTCCAAGAGGGTACAGTGCCATTGAACAAGAATACTCAAATACATGTTTTGCTTCATTATTTGTCCCATCTAACACAGATAAAACCTCCCGTATCTTTCTTTTCCCTTTGGCCTTGCATTTCTTTTTTTAAGAGAAGTTCTTTGTTATTCAGATCAGCGTCTGGACCAAAGTGTAAAGCTACATTGTAATCTTTAGGTGAAACTTCTGGTATAAAGTTAAGGACTTCTTCCAACGTATAAAACTTGGCTGCTTTGTAAGGTGATTGATTTTCTGCTTTTGCTTTTTCTCTATATAGTTTTGCCCAAGTACTTTTAGCACCTATTACACAAATAATTAATCTTCCCCCTGGAGATAAAACCCTATAAGCTTCACGTGCGGCTTTTTGTGGATCATCCAAGAATTCAAACATTGTTACAGAAACAACCAAATCAAAACTTTCATTTGGAAAAGGCAGATTATATGCATCCGCTTTGATAAAATTAATTTTATTCGTTTTTTCTCGTGCTTTTTCTAACATAAAATCAGATTGATCGATGCCCGTTACCTTTAAACCCATATTTAGAAACAACAAACTATAAATCCCAGTCCCACAACCTAAGTCAAGTACCTTTTCATTTTTCTGTGGTTTCGCTAAGTCCATAACAACATTTCTCTCAATTTCATCAACGAACTTGCCTAACGGATTTTTATACCAATTATCATAGTTATCTGCTATTTCTTTGGAAAATGCACTCAAAAGAAAAGTTCCTCCTTTCAAACTTTGCTTATCGCCTTGAATATATATTGAGACACCCAATCCGATATCATCTCAAAATTGAGTGTCTCAATCTTTTGTTATCTTTTAGCTATTTCTCTTACTTTTTTAATTATCTTTTCTTCATTCAGTTTAGGCATCATGATCTTATCATGGAGGAGTTAGTTTGGCTGAAGGACCCATAAAACTTAAGCTAAGCCAGCACCACCACTAACTGGAAGAGTTACACCTGCAATAAAATCACTATCATCGGAAGCAAGAAATACCGCTGCTCCTGTAAGGTCCTCAGGTTCCTCTCTCCTCTTTATAGCTTGCATATTAGCTTGCATACTTGCTAATTGTTCGAACAGTTCTTTATTTCCTCCTGTTATACCCTTACTAGCATCTGTCATTGTAAATCCAGGAGCAATAGCGTTTACATTTATTCCATATTCTCCTAGTTCATTGGAAAGAGCACGTGTAAAACCAACAACTCCTCCTTTGGATGTGACATAATGAAGCAACATCGGAACACCCATGTGAAAAGTAGTAGAAGAAATATTGATAATTTTACCTTTCTTTTGTTTCTTCATTTGTGGTGCTACAGCTTTAGAACATAGGAATAAACCTTTCAGATTGACAGACATAACTTTATCCCATTCTTCGACGGAAATATTCTCAAAAGGTTTCATAACTAAGCCACCATAGATTGCTGCATTGTTAAGAAGAATGTCTATTCTTCCGTATTTGTTAATGGTATCTTCTGCCATTTTTTTAGTGGATTCTTCGTCAGTAACATCGACTTTTAACGCTAGACATTCTGCGCCTTCCGCTTCTACTTTCTCTTTAGTTTCGCTACAATCTAGTACATCACAAACTACCAGTTTTGCACCTTCCTTTGCAAAACGAATAGAGTAAGCTTGCCCAATGCCTCGGGCTGCTCCCGTGATTATTGCAACTTTACCTTCTAATAATCCCATAATCTAACCTCCTTTTTATAAAAACGTATACTATTTTTAGAAACTCGAAAATAAAAATTACATCCTACTTTCAACATTCATTTTTTTCTCATTCATCCATTCTCTTGCTGTTTTTCGTTCATTAGCGAGAATTTTTCTTCATTAATTCTGTAAAGGGTAAGACACTTTGTAGCATTTTTTACCCCCCCCCTAGAAACCACTTCCCTCTGTAAAAAAATCCCTAGCTTGAGCCCATTCTAAAGCTTTTTTCACATCTACTCTGCAAGGACCATTTCTCGTAATTTTAAAAGTAATATTATCGCCTTTTTTTATTTCTATTTCTCTTTCTCCATCTAAGGCTAATGTGCCTGGAACTTTAACTTGATAGGGAAATTCCTCATCTATGTTTAACTTTTTTATTTCTGAAACTTGGATTTTTTCTAAAATACCTGGAGCCACTGGAGCTATTACTTCCTTTTTCATTGTATTATTTTCTTTAAGGTCTAAGTACAGTCCAAAGTTGTCCTCTTTATTAACGGTTTTTATATATCCGGCAATAGAGGAAAAACCAATACTCCAAGGATTTGCTCTCGATACAATAATATCTGAAATATTAGACAAATTCCATATAGCTTTAGCCCCTATAAACTGTTCCTTTGAAATAACTACATCAATTAATGCTATGTCTATAAGTTGGTTATTTTTATATATTTCTATTATCTTGTCTTTGGAACAAAATTCATCTTTGTGAATTATATTTTTAGATACAATTGCAGCCACTATCCCGGCAATCGTTCCTTCGACCATTTCAGGATATACATTATTTGTCCCTGTGGAAATTGGCAATAAAGGAGTGTCGCCTATGACTTTTGCTATTGCTCTGTTGGTTCCATCACCCCCTAAGGATAAAATACAGTCGACATTCTTTTCTTCAAGTAATTGGGTTGCTTTTATGGTGTCTTCTAAGCTGTAGGTTACATGATCATTGATTACCTCAACATCACATTTTAACTTCTTTATAGTTTCCAAGCTTTCTATAACTTTGTAACCTATGCAAAACGCATCAGCCATGATATAGACACGTTCGATACCAAAACTTTGAGAAGCTAATATTATTCTTTTTACTATATCTACTTTTTCATTATTATCTATTACTGTTGCATGTGCAACGAGTCTTCTTATGTCTTTCCCAGCAGCTGGATTAGCTATTATCCCTATTTCCACTCAACAGAACCTCCTATAATGCAGAGAATGCTACTTTAAACTTTGCTTTTAATTAAAACGTTAGAATTTAAAAATTTTTAGAAAATAATTCCTTCAATCTAAGTAATAATCAGTCTACTTTAGTTCTTCTTTCATCCTCGATTTTCAGATAAAGTCTCTATTCTATCTAAACTTTTAACCCTAAAATCTTATTTAAAAATTAAAAAAACTTTCTTTGCCTTAGTAATTTTTTCAGTCATAACCTGTACTAACGGCTCACCTTTTCCTACTCTTTCACCTTCATTTTTGTGCCTTTTTACAATCTCTACTTCCTTCATAGGTAATCCCCACTTTGAAACAGTTACATCAACTATCATTCTTAATTTAACCTCTTTCTTAAATAGATTTAAAATTAAATTCTTTCAGAAATAATTTTAGTAACATTTATTTCTCTTAGTTGTTTTAATTAGTAACGATTATACGCTTTTCCTACTTTTTTGTCAAACTTAATTATAGCGGATTAAAGACAAATACAATCAATTAGAAAGCATTAGAGCTTAAAATCTCTATTTTTCACAAATCTTTTAATAACTTAAGCAAAAACATTGATAAAATAGAGGTATGAAACTTTGTTATTTTATGCACAAATTAAGCATGAAGCTATTTACAAAAAAATAATCTTAATGAAACTTGGTCTAAAAATATCGTCAATAGATAACCAGTTAGGCAAAAATGAGATAAGGGATAGATAAATTGAATATCTACCCCTTATCCTATGTAATATCTTATGATTTGTTATTAATTAAATATGTATGGCTAATCCTTCCACGCTTTCTTCTGCGCCAAGCAGACTTTCAGTCAAAGTGGGGTGAGGATGTATACTATTCGTTAGTTTCTCTACACTCATCCCATATTTTACAGCCAAGACTCCTTCCATAATCATATCTGTAGCATTCGGAGAGACAATAGCTACACCTAATACTTTTTTAGTCTCCTTGTCAGCTATTATCTTTGCAAAACCATCTAACTCTTCCATAGTTCTAGCTCTACCGGTAGCAGATACAGGAAATTTTGAAATGATAACTTTTTCAGGATCAACTTCTTTTTCTTTTAGACCTACGGTTGCTATTTCTGGGTTAGAGAAAATAATGTTTGGCACAGCACTGTAATCCATTTCCTTGGTTTCACCTGCAATATTGTGGGCTGCTACTATACCTTCATTCATAGCCACATGAGCTAACATAATATGGGCTCTAATATCTCCTATTGCATATACGTTTTCAACGTTTGTTCTCATTTTGGAATCTGTTTTAACCCCTTTTTCTATCTCTACACCTAACTTTTTAATATCTTGGGTTATAACAGGCCTTCTCCCCACGGCTAGTAAAATCTTTGAGCTTATTATTTCTTTGGTTTCACCGTTGAAGCCGATTTTTGATACATATGAATCTTCATTCTTTTGAATATCTAGAACCTTATGTTTTTCTAAGACTTCCACACCTTTTTTAACCAAAGATTTTTTTGCTTCTTCTGCAACATCTTTATCCTCATTGGGGAGAATATGTTCGAGTAGTTCTACGACATAGACTTTTTTGCCTAAATTTGAAAAAAATGTAGCAAATTCTACACCAATTACCCCTCCACCAACTATCAAAATCGATTCAGGCATATGTTCCATCTTAAACACATCGTCACTTGTCCAAATTCCTTCAATTTTATCAAAGGGGGGAAACATTACTGGTTCAGAACCGTGAGCTAAAATAATGTTTTGCGTTTCTATACTTTTATCGCCAACTTTAATATGATTTTTATCAATTATTTCAGCGACACCTTGTATTAAATCGATATGATTTTTCTTTAATAGATACTCTACACCTTTTTTGGATTGTAGAACAATTTTTTTCATATGGCTCATTATTTCGCTTATTTCATATGTTACTTCACCCACTTTTATGCCTAATTTGTTTGATTTTTTTAAAATCTCTTCGTAAAGATGTGAAGAGGTCAACATTGCTTTTGTGGGGATACAACCTTTGTTGGTACAAGTCCCCCCAAGATTTTCTTTTTCAACAACGGCAACCTTTTTCCCTAATTGTGATAACCTTATTGCCGCTACATAACCGCCTGGTCCTGATCCGATAACAACAACATCGTACATTAGAATTTCCTCCCTTTAATTTGATTTTCTACTTTTTGAATCTCTAAAATATTTTATATAGCGCCCTTCCCCCGCTC
>NZ_AZRJ01000032.1:0-39310 GCF_002895495.1 Petrotoga sp. HWHPT.55.6.3
TTTACTTGATTTCAAATATTTTTCTATCAACCTTTTGGTTAGTTCCATATCGAATGCCTCCATTTTTTCCTTGCCTCCTTCCAAAAGAGTCAAGGATATGATATCATTTCAAAGACATCGAATTATGATCTAACCAATCTTTTTCACGGACATGTAATATTATCTAATGCGCAAATTTTATTATTTGGTCAAAAAGATGTATAATAATAACTTAACGAAGAAAAAAGGCTTTGATCTTGAAAGTACATCACTGTGAAGCCTTTTTGATTGCAAGTATGAGAACATATCTAAAAAATATTTAAAAGACCTAGGAGGAATAAGATGATAGATTTTACTATGGACAAAGAGGTACTCGAAAAAGCAGTAGAAAGGGCTATAGAGAATAATATTATTATACCTACCTTTGCACAGATGCGAGATCCAGCTTTGATTCCTGATAAAATCAAACAACAGCTAAAAAATATAGGTTTATGGGATGTTAATTCATACAACTTATTTAGAATTACATGGAAAAACGAACCGGTTCCAAAAGGTGGTTTATATGGTGATGTAAATTACTTTGAGTTACCATCTGAATTAACGGGCGTTAAAGCTCGAATCGTGGCATTGGTAGGTAAATGGTTCCCAACCGGCTCCCACAAGGTTGGTGCCACCTTTGGGTGCCTTGTACCAAGGCTTGTAACCGGTCAATTTGATCCTACTACTCAAAAAGCCGTTTGGCCTTCAACAGGAAATTATTGTCGCGGAGGAGCTTATAACGCCCAGCTTTTAGGATGTGAATCCATAGCTATATTGCCTGAAGGTATGAGTAGAGAAAGATTCGAATGGTTATCAAAAGTTGCGGGGGAAGTAATAGGAACACCCGGAAGTGAGAGTAACGTAAAAGAGATATTCGATAAATGTAATGAATTAAAGTCTACTCACGACAATATTGTTATTTTCAACCAGTTTGATGAAATGGGCAATCGTTTGTGGCATTATGTAGTTACCGGGCCTGCTATGGAAGAGGTGCTGCAAAAAATTATGGGGGAAAAAGACAGATTGGCAGGAACCGTTCTAACTTCAGGATCTTCTGGAACGTTGGGTTCAGGAGAATATTTAAAATCTAAGTACCCAAAGAGTAAATTAGCTGTGTCAGAGGCACTGCAGTGTCCCACTTTATTATACAACGGATTTGGTGCCCATCGAATTGAGGGCATAGGAGATAAACATGTGCCTTGGATTCATAACGTTAAAAATACCGATATGGTTATGGCAATAGATGACAATGATGCTATGAATTTAATAAGACTTTTCAACGAACCTGAAGGGAAAGACTTTTTAAGAAAACAGGGAGTCTCTTCGTCGATAGTAAATAATTTATCTTTACTGGGAATCTCTTCTATTGCAAATGTTCTTTCCGCTATAAAATTTGCCAAATACTACGAATTAACAGATAAAGATGTTGTGATGACCGTATTCACTGATTCAATGGAATTATACGATTCTAGGCTTAAAGAGTTACAAGAACAAAAAGGTAAATATTCTGAACAGCAGGCTGCTGTAGATTTTGAGAAGCATCTAATGGGGGTAAAAACAGACTTTATTCAGGAACTGAGTTATTATGATAAAAAAAGAATACACAATTTAAAATACTATACTTGGATAGAACAGCAGGGTAAAGAATTAGAAGAATTGAACGAGCAATGGTACAACGATGAAAAATATTGGGGTAATGCCTTTGAAATTGCAGACAAAATCGATCAATTAATAAATGAATTTAACAAAAAAACGGGATTATTAGGCTAAATTGGAGGGGAGAAAACTGAAATATGTAAAAGATTTGGTTTGTATTTCTTGTGGGGAAAAATACGAAGCTTCACCAACACAATATCTTTGCCCAAAATGTGGAGAAAAAGGTATTTTAGATGTTGAATACGATTACGAAAAGATAAAAAAAGATTGGAATAAGCAAGATTTAAAAGCAAATCCTGATCCATCTATATGGAGATATTCACCACTCTTACCAATAGATCCTAACACCCCTAAGCCACTCTTGCGAGTGGGAGGAACGCCTCTATACAAAAGTAATGTTATGGCAAAACTACTAGGTTTAGAAACTCTTTACATAAAAGATGATGGTTTAAATCCAACAGGTTCACTGAAAGATAGAGCGTCTGCTATAGCCGTTGTAAAAGCACAAGAGGCAGGCATGAACATCGTTGCCTGCGCTTCTACTGGGAATGCTGCCTCTTCGTTGGCGGGGAACATAGCATCTATGGGAAATGAAATGAAGGCTGTTATTTTTGTTCCCTCGCGAGCCCCAATTGGAAAAGTTACTCAGCTATTGGTTTTTGGAGCTTTAGTTTTATCAGTAAAGGGGTCTTATGAAGAAACTTTTTATCTATCACAACAAGCTATTGATAAGTGGGGCTGGTATAACAGAAACGCTGCGATAAACCCCTACTTAGTTGAAGGTAAAAAAACTTCTTCAATTGAAATCGCTGAACAATTAAATTGGGAAATGGTTGATTGGTTAGTTTACTCCGTGGGTGATGGCTGCACAATAGCAGGTGCTTGGAAAGGTATGTATGATTTAAAACAAATAGGATTCATCGATAGACTACCAAGGCTATTAGGGGTGCAATCTGAAGGCTGTGCGCCAATTACTCAGGCATTTAAAAGCGATACAGATCTTGTTCCAGTTCCCGAAAATACCATCGCTGATAGCATTGCTGTTGGAAAACCTCGAAATTATATAAAAGCTATTAAAGCAGTTAAAGATTCAAATGGTGATATGATCAATGTAACAGATGATGAAATACTAAATATGATAAAAATTTTAGGAAAGAATACTGGCATTTTTGGTGAACCTGCAGGAGTTGCAGGAGTGGCTGGTATAAAAAAAGCTGTTGAAAACGGCATAATCAAACCTTCTGAAAGTGTTGCGGTTGTTGTTACTGGGAACGGTCTGAAAGATATTAAAAATGCTGAAAAAGCAACGGGCGCTCCTTTGTCTTTAGATCCGAATTTAAATGAATTATCTCAACTATTAGAAAAATATAATTTTAAATAACTTATTAAATAGTTGAACGAGATTTATTTCTATCATAAAAAAACAGCAATAAGCAATAAAACTATCAGATAAAAGGGGGTTCATTAAAATATATGAATTACCAACAAATACTATCAAAAGCCAAGGAATACAAAAAAGACATGACCAGATTTCTTAGGGACATGATTGCTATTCCAAGTGAAAGTGGAAAAGAAAAAAAAGTTATTTTACGAATTAAAGAAGAGATGGAAAAAGTTGGTTTCGATCGAATAGAGATTGATCCTATGGGAAACATTCAAGGTTACATCGGCAATGGAAAACACTTAATAGCTATGGATGCTCATATAGACACAGTAGGTATTGGAGATATAAATTTATGGAATTACGATCCGTATAAAGGTTACGAAGACGAGGAAATTATCGTTGGAAGAGGGGCAAGTGATCAAGAAGGCGGAATGGCTTCTATGGTTTATGGAGCCAAGATTATCAAAGATTTAGATTTATCTGATGATTATACCCTATTAATTACTGGAACAGTTCAGGAAGAAGATTGTGATGGACTCTGCTGGCAATATATCATCGAAGAGGATAAAATTAAACCAGAATTTGTAGTTATTACAGAACCAACTTCTTGCAATATATATAGAGGCCAACGCGGTCGGATGGAAATAAAAGTATCGACGCACGGTATTAGTTGTCATGGTTCAGCTCCTGAAAGAGGAGACAACGCTATATATAAAATGGCTGACATCATAAAAGAACTGCAAGTATTACACACTTGTTTAAAAAATGATGATTTCTTAGGAAAAGGCAGTTTGACAGTTTCTGAAATTTTCTTCTCTTCTCCTTCAAGGTGTGCGGTTGCAGATGGTTGTTCGATATCTATAGATAGAAGGTTGACTTGGGGAGAAAATTGGAATGATGCATTAAAGGAGATTAAAAATTTACCTTCATCTGCAAAATACAATGCCGATGTGGAACTTTACACTTATGAAAAGCCATCCTATACTGGATTAGTATATCCCACACAAGCGTATTTCCCTGCCTGGGTACTATCGGAAGATCATCCTGCTTGTCAAACTCTCATAGATGCATATCAAAACTTATTTGAAGAAAAACCATTGGTAGATAAATGGACTTTTTCCACCAACGGTGTTTCAATAATGGGAAGGTATGGTATACCGTGTATTGGATTCGGTCCGGGACATGAAGATCAAGCACACGCTCCCAACGAAAAAACTTGGAAAAGCGAGTTAGTGAAGGCTGCTGCAATGTATGCATGCATTCCTAAACTGTACGTTCAAAAATACTCGTAAAAGGAAGGATTGAAGTGTTAATAAAAAACGGTTTTGTTGTTACCACCACAAAAGCTGAAAAAAAGGACATTAGAATCGTAGGAGAGAAAATAAAAGAAATAGATGCTAACTTAGAACCTAATATAGATGAAGAGGTAATAGATGCAAGTGGGAAGTATGTTTTCCCCGGTATTATAGATAGTCATACTCATTTTAGTTTACACGCCAGAGGTACCACAAGTATAGATGACTTCTATTGGGGAGGTAGATCAGCTGCTTTAGGTGGAGTAACCACACACATAGATTTTGCCGATATGGAAGAAGCTTCTTTAATGAAGGGATTAGAAAAAAGATTTGAAGAAACTATAGATTCCGTGATCGATTTTCATTTTCATATGGTTATTAACAACCATTTTGATCCACTTAAGCAAAATCATCAGCTTAAAGAGATCAAAGATTTTGGAATATCTAGTTTAAAAGCTTTCACCACCTACAGAGATATATATATGTTGTCTCCTGAGAAATGGGAACCTTTATTTAAAGCAGCTTCAGATAATGACTTAATAGTAGCTGTTCATGCTGAAGATAATGAAATTATTGAAAAAAATATTATCAAATTCCAGAAAGAGAACAAATTAGATGTTCAATACCATCCAGATATAAGGTCAAGTGAAGCTGAGCAAAAGGCTGTTAAAGAAATTTGTGAGATTGCTCATAAAGCTAACGCTTCGTTATACATCGTGCATCTTTCATCTGAAAAAGGCTATCAGGTTGTAAAAGATTACAAGAAATTAGAAGATTTTAAATTGTATGTCGAAACTACTCCTCATTACCTTTTATTAAATAGGGAATTATTAAAAGGCTCTAAAGCTAGACTTTATCTTATGACTCCTCCATTGAGGGAAAGAGAAGATAACGAAGCTTTGTGGGAAGGGGTAAAAAAAGGTTTTATAGACGTAATTGCCACAGATCACTGTGCATACGATGCAGAACAAAAATCAAAAGGTGAAAATTCGTTGGATATATTTCCTGGTATTCCAGGAGTAGAAACACTTCTCCCATTGGTTTATACATATGGAGTAAATAAAGGTTTAATTTCAATTAACCGATTGGTTGAGCTGCTTTCCACCAATCCTGCAAAAATTTTTAAATTATATCCCCAAAAAGGAACAATAGCTGTAGATTCAGACGCTGATTTAGTTATTTTCGATCCAAATTTTAAGGAAGTATTAAATAGTTCTAACACCCATTCAAAAGCTGGATACACTCCTTTTGAAGGATTTGAAGTAGAAGGAATTCCTATTACAACTATTTTAAGAGGAAAGGTAATAGTAAAAGATAGAAAATTCATAGGAGAAAAAGGATTTGGAAGGTTCGTAAAAGCCATATAATCATATTGGAGGAGATAAAATGAATACACTTTTTAGGGGAAAGGATTTTATTACCACACAAGAATGGAGTGAAGAAGAATTAGAAACAGTATTTGAAGTATCCAAAGAACTTAAATTAAGATTTGCACTAGGAGAACCTACGGATCATTTGTTGAGATCAAAAACTATCTTTATGATGTTTTTCGAACAATCTACACGAACCCGAAATTCTATAGAAGCAGGTATCACACAACTTGGTGGACATGCTCATGATCTGACACCAGATAAGATGCAACTTTCTCACGGAGAATCCGCAAAAGACACCGCAATTGTGTTGAGTCGATTCGGCCATGCCATAGCAATAAGAAACTGTTTCTATGGAATTGGAAACAAATATATCAGAGAAGTGGCAAAATATTCCGATGTGCCTGTTATCAACCTTCAAGATGACATTTATCATCCTTTACAAGGCTTGGCGGATTTGATGACAATAAAAGAAAAATGTGGCAATGATCTTAGGAATATTAAAGTTACTATATCTTGGGCTTACGCTACATCTCATGCAAAACCTTTGTCCGTCCCTCAAACTCAGGCATTATTATTTACAAGGTACGGAATGGACGTGACTATAGCCCATCCAAAAGAATTTCCACTTATGTCAGAGATCCTAGAACAAGCAAAGCAAAACGCAGAAAAACATGGTGGAAGTTTAAAATTTACAAACGATATGGATGAGGCATTCGATGGAGCTCAAATTGTAATTCCAAAGAACTGGGGTGGGTTTTTAGGTGTTGAAAATCCTGATACGGATGAAGGAAAAAAACAGATGAAAGAAAATCTTGAAAAACACAAAGATTGGATCTGTGATGAAAGAAGAATGTCATTGGCTGATAAAGATGTTCTTTATATGCACGCCATGCCAGCAGACAGGGGAAAAGAAGTAACTGATCCTGTCATTGATGGACCTCATTCAATAATATATGACGAAGCAGAAAACCGTTTACATACAGCAAAAGCAATTATGGCTTTGACTATGGGAGGAAGACCCTGATCTCTATTTGGAGGTGAACAATTATTTTTAAAAGTGTTAATCAACCAAAAAAAAGAATCGACGCATACGAAAAGGTAACCGGAAAAGCGAAATTTGCTGATGATTTAGAATTTCCGAATATGTTGTATGCAAAAGTACTTAGATCTAAGTATCCTTCTGCAAGAATATTGAACATATACTTAGACGAAGCTAAAAAGATTCCTGGTGTAAAAGTAATTATAACGGCAAATGATATACCCAACAACGAATTTGGCGTCATTATCCCCGACCAACAAGTGTTGGCTAAAGAAAGGACTTACTTCATAGGAGATGGAATAGCGGTTGTCGCCGCAGAAACGCCAGAGTCTGCAAAAAAAGCAGTCGAAAGTATAAAAGTTGAATACGAGGAGATCCCAGGAATTTTTGACCCCTTAGAATCTAAAAACGCGCCATCTATTCATGAAGATAAAGACAACAATCAGGTCATTCACCACAAACTCAGAAAAGGCAATGTAGAAGAAGGTTTTAAAAGATCAGATATAATTTTGGAAAGAGAGTATAAAACTCAATTTATTGAGCATGCCTACATGGAACCTGAGGTCGTAATTGCCGTTCCTTATGAGAACAATAGTGTAGTTACAATATATGGGTCAGTACAAAATCCTTTCGCTTGTCGTAACGCGGTGGCTTCGGTTCTTAAAATTGGATTCAATCAAGTTAGAATAGTTCAAAATCACATAGGTGGCTCTTTTGGTGGTAAAGATGAGGTGATTTCTTCTATGGCTGCTCGAGCTGCTGTTCTGGCTTTGAAAACCAACAGACCTGTAAAGTTAAAAAACACAAGGGAAGAATCAATTATCGAAAGTTATAAAAGGCATCCTTACAATATGAGGTACAAAGTAGGGGCTACAAAAGAAGGCAAGTTACTGGCTATGGAAATAGAGGCGATCGCAGATAGTGGAGCTTACGCCTGCCAAACTCCTTTTGTTACTTGGAGATCTGTTGTTCAAGCAACGGGCCCTTACGAAATTCCAAATGTAAAAACAGATACTTATGGATATTATACCAACAACGTATATACGGGAGCCATGCGTGGATATGGCTCTCCTCAAGTTATATTTGCCAATGAATCTCTCATGGATGAATTGGCTCAAGAACTCGGGATGAACCCTTTTGAACTTCGATTAAAAAATATTTTTCATGACAATTCAGAAACAGCAAGTGGTCAAAAACTAGATAATCACAAAGTCAGTCTCGGAGAAGTGATTAAAAAGGCTACCGATTCGATCAATTTTTTAGAGAAATACAAAGAATACAGTAAGGAACAAAAAGGTGATAAACGGAAAGGAATAGGAATGGCTATAAGTTATAGAGGCTGTAGTTTAGGAGCAGAAGCTGTGGATGCCGCTGGTGTCATATTATCCATACAAAAAGATGGAACATTATATTTCTATAGTGGTTTGGCTGAAAACGGACAAGGTCTTAAAACAGCCTTCTCTCAAATTGTAGCCGAGGAATTAGGAATAGATATTGAAAAGATCAACTTTATGGTCGTTGATACTTTGATATCTCCAGATAGCGGTTCTACGGTGGCTTCTCGTGCGACATTGGTTGGTGGGAATGCAACGCTAGATGCCGCTAAAAAGCTCAAGAAGAAATTAACTGATTTTCTTATAGAAAAATATAATTTATCCCACAAAGAATTAATATTTAAAGACAATTCGATTTATACTCCAAATCAAATAAAATTAATGTCTTTCGATGAAGCTGTTTCCAGTGCATACAACTCTGGCGTCTTTTTATCTTCATATGGTTGGTACAAATCACCTGAGATAAGTTGGGATGAAGAAACAGGGCAAGGGAGACCCTATTTTACATATGTTTATGGATGTCAGATAGCAGAAGTTGAAGTTGATATCAGCACTGGTGAGATAAAAGTTTTGAAAATGGTAGCTGCTCATGATGTTGGAAGAGCTATCAATCCTGCAAGCGTTCTTGGACAATTTTATGGTGGGATATCAATGGGCCTTGGATACGGAATCATGGAAGAGTTGGATACAGACGAGGGATACATCAACAACACCAATTTTGACGAATATTTGATACCCACAGTAAAAGATATGCCAGATATAACTCCCATTATAGTTGAAAACCCTGATCCTAGTGGGCCTTACGGAGCAAAATCCGTAGGAGAGCCCACCTTAGAATTAGGTGCTGCTGCTATAGCTAACGCTGTTGCCCAAGCAACAGGAAAAAGAATAAGATCCTTGCCCATAAACTTAGAGAAAATTGTTGTAGGTCATTCTTTGAAAAAAGGAAGGAAGAAAAGATGATTGAATATGATTTTTTAATTGCTAAAGATGTTGATTCTGCTTTAGAATATTTGCATAAATATGAAAATATAAAGGTATTAGCTGGTGGAACTGATATACTGGTAGATATACATAAAGAAAGTCCAAGATTAGAAAAATTTGATTATATATTGGATATTTCTAATATCAAAGGTCTTCAATATATAGATGAAATGGAAGATAACGTCGAGTTGGGAGCTTTGTGTACACATACAATGTTAATCCAATCAAACGTTATCAACAAATATTTCCCATTTCTCGTAACTGCAGCAAAAAGTATAGGCTCCGTACAGATAAGAAACAGAGGTACCGTTGGAGGAAATATATCTAATGCGTCTCCAGCAGCTGATTTAATTCCTCCTTTGATGGCGTTAGACTCTAAGATAGAGCTAAGTTCTATAAATGGGAAAAGGCATGTGCCCTTAGATCAGTATATTGTAGGACCTTACAAGACCAGTAAAAATCAAGATGAACTTGTAACTAAAATAATAATTCCAAAACTAGATGAAAATTATCGTTTTAGTTTTCAAAAAATTGGAAGAAGAAGAGCTTTGAATATAGCAAGACTAAACTTAGCTGTCGTTGCAAAAATAAATGAACAAGACTCAAAAATTGAAGATATAAGAATAGTGCCAGGTTCTGCAACACCTTTTCCGATAAGATTTAAGAATATAGAAGGGGAAATACTAAATCAAAAAGCTAGTCAATTAAATTTGGAAGAGTTAGCAAAAAAAATAGGTGACGAAATGGTAAAAATAACTGGCGAAAGATGGTCTACTCCCTACAAAAAACCTGCCTTAGGTGCTATTTTCAAAAAGGCTATCATGGAGGTTACAAACTCAAGCGAAAAATTATGATTTTGGTAAAGTGAGGTGTAACACATATGAACGAAGACATTCTAAAAGCAATAGATAAAGCTCTTAAAGAAGGACCTGAAGGGGTTTTGTGTACAGTCGTTGAAGAAAAGGGATCTACTCCTCGCAGTATGGGAGCCAAAATGTGGGTTAGTGCAGACGGCAGTACAATTGGAACCATAGGAGGAGGCATAGTCGAACACCATGTAATCGATGAAGCTCTCAATTTACTTAAAAACAAAGCTCAAGTTCTTCTATATAGGGAATCGCTCAACACAAAAGAAGCTGGAGATGAAGGTGCCATCTGTGGGGGAAGCTTGGGAGTGTTTCTAGAAGTGATAGGGCAGAATCGTGAAGTTGTTATTTTCGGTGCAGGGCACGTCGGTAAAGCTTTGGCTCGTGTGGCGACTCTAACTGGCTATAAGGTAACCGTATGGGACGATCGTAGAGATTTTGCAAATGAGGATAATATACCCTGGGGACATGTGGTTTGCTCTCCATTAAAAGAGGCCTTGGATAATGAAATACGCTTACACAACAAAAGTTATGTTGTGGTAGTAACCAGGGGACATGCTGTTGACAAAGAGGTAGTACAATCCCTTGAAAATAAACCTTTTGCCTATCTTGGCGTCATAGGCTCAAAGCACAAGATTGCTGAAACGAAGAAAAATCTGCTTAAAGTTGGTGTGTCCCAACACTTTTTGGACAAGATTCATGCCCCCATAGGTCTACCAATTAAGGCAGAAACACCAGAAGAATTAGCCATATCGATACTTGCTGAATTAATAGCTGTGGAAAAAGGTGCTGATTTAGATACACTCCGTCTTCCATTCTACAACACAATTGGAAGCAAAGAAACAAGCAGTGTACAAAATTGATCGAAACTTATGTTTATGGAGGTATTCAAAAAATGAGAAAAATTGAAGTAACGCTCTATGTGAATAATAAAAAAGAAGTATTACAAGTAGACCCAACGGAGCGACTTCTTGATACTTTACGCAATCAATTGAAATTAACTAGCGTAAAAGAAGGTTGCGATGTGGGAGAATGTGGCGCCTGTACAGTTATTTTAAATGGCGAGGCTGTTCATTCTTGTTTAGTTTTAACTGCTCAAGTTGATGGTTATGAAGTTTTCACCACAGAGGGGTTGGAAGTTAATGGAAAATTAGATCCACTGCAACAATCTTTTATTGATCATCAAGCTGTTCAATGCGGTTTTTGCACCCCTGGTATGCTGATGTCTGCTAAAGCTTTATTGAATAAAAATTCTAATCCCTCAAGGGAAGAAATAAAAACTGCGATAGAAGGGAATCTCTGTAGATGTACCGGATATCAACAAATAGTTGAAGCGATAGAAGCAGTTACACAGAATAAGAAAGGGTGATATATTTGTCGAACATATTAATAAAAAACGCTAAAGCTATTATCACGATGAATGCAAACAAAGATCAATTGAAAGATCACGATATTTTAATTAAAGGAAACAAAATAGAGAAAATTGCGAAAAATATAGATTTATCAAACGAACAAATAGATGAAGTTATAGATGGTTCTAAATATTATGTTTATCCAGGGTTGATTAACACACATCATCATTTCTATCAAACTTTTACTAGGAACATTCCCCAGGTACAAAATGTAGAATTATTTGATTGGTTAAAGTTTTTGTATCCCATTTGGTCAAAGTTGACACCAGAGGTTGTTTACTACAGTACTTTAGTTGCAACAGCCGAATTACTCAAAACTGGATGCACAACATCTGTTGATCACTTCTATGTTTTTCCAAAAAATCAACCACCAGATCTTCTTGACAACGAATTTTATGCTGCAAAAGAAATTGGGATCAGATTACATGGAAGTAGAGGAAGTATGTCATTGAGTGAAAAAGATGGAGGACTTCCTCCTGATTCAGTAGTTCAAACAGAAAAAGAAATATTGAAAGATTCCCAAAGAGTTATTGAAAAATTTCACGATCCTTCTCCATTTGCCATGCATAGAGTCATTCTAGCTCCTTGTTCTCCATTTTCTGTAACCTCTACACTTCTCAACGAATCTATTAAATTGGCAAGAGAATATAGTGTTTGTAGTCATACACATCTAGCTGAAACAAAAGATGAAGAGAGATTTTGTATAGATGCCTTTGGTAAGAGACCATTAGAATACATGGAGAGTTTAGATTGGTTAGGTTCTGATGTATGGTTTGCCCATGGGGTTCATTTCAACGAAGAAGAGATAGATAAGTTGGCATTAACTAAAACAGGGGTTGCTCATTGCCCTGTTTCGAATTCAAAACTCGCCTCTGGGGCTGCAAAGATCCCCTCTATGTTAAAAAAGGGTGTCAAAGTTAGCCTGGCTGTCGATGGGAGTGCAAGCAACGATTCTTCTAATATGATTTTAGAAATGAAAACTGCTTTTTTGATGAGCAGATTAATTTACGGTATCAACGCTATCACATCCGAAGATGTGCTGAATATAGCCACAAAAGGTGGAAGTGAAGTTATAAATCAGCCGGAAATTGGAAGTTTAGAAGAAGGTAAGGCCGCAGATATGTTCTTGGTTCGTTGGGATCGATTGGGTTATACAGGAGGCTTTTATGATCCTATTTCAATGATTATTAATACAGGTGATTCTCAAATTGTAGATATTACGATAGTCAATGGAGAAATAGTTGTAAAAGATGGTGAACTTGTTAAAGTTGATGAAAGAAAAATCATCGAAAAGGCTAATGAACTATCTAAAAGGATGCTCGAGGCCTAAAAATTTGGAGGTAAATGAAGATGTTGTTAATAGGTAACGCCACTGTTCTCACCTTTGACGAAGAAACTCCTATAATTAATAATGGTGCGGTGTTAATAGAAGGCATAAAAATAAAAGAAATAGGAGAAACCGAAGTTTTACTTCAAAAATATCCAAACGCCGTTTTCAAAAACGCTCGAAATAAGGTTTTAATGCCTGGTTTAATAAACACTCACACCCACCTGTACAGTACTTTTGCCAGAGGAATGAATTCAAAAACTGACATCCCCCCACAAAACTTCATAGAAATATTAGAAAAATTATGGTGGAGATTGGACAACACTTTAAACGAGGATGATATTTATTATAGTGCATTATTTGCAATTTTAGAGTGTATAAAAAACGGAGTTACCACCATTTTTGACCATCATGCTAGTTTTAATTATATAGATGGCAGTTTGGACATCATTGCACAAGCAGCAATGGAAGCTGGTATAAGGGCTAATCTTTGTTATGAAGTATCAGATAGACATGGTCAGACTAAAAGCGATGCATCTCTGAAAGAAAATGAAAGGTTTATTAGAAAGATTCAGGTTTCTCAAAATGATAAGTTAGGTGGAATGATTGGGTTACATGCTTCTTTTACACTTGAAGATAGAACCTTAAATAAAGCTTCAGAATTAGCAGACGAGTTACACGTTCCGTTTCATATCCACGTTGCTGAGGGGAGAGAAGATTTACAGGACAGCGTAAAAAGAGGTTACATGGGTGTAGTCGATAGATTAACGAAATTTAAAATATTAAGGCCACATACCTTAGCTGCTCATGGTGTTCATATCAAGAAAGAAGAGATTCCTATGTTGAAGAAGAGTGGTGCGTGGGTTGTTCACAATCCAGAATCAAACATGGGGAACGCGGTAGGAGCAGCTCCAATAAAAGATTTTTTTGATCACGAAATCCTAACCGGTCTGGGAACAGATGCTTATACACACGATATGTTCGAAAGTATAAAGGTTGCAAACTTGCTCCAAAAACATCAATTGGGTGATCCACAAGCGGGGTGGAACGAAGTTTACAACATGGCCTTTAATAACAATATGCAAATTGTTTCCAACCTATTAGGTGTCGAAATTGGAAAAATAAAAGAAAATTTTCGTGCGGATTTAATAATAGTAGATTATATTCCACCAACTCCAATAGAAAAAGATAACGTTTATTCTCATATCCTTTTTGGAATGAACGGGGGAATGGTTGAAACTGTAATTATTGACGGCAAAATTATTATGGATGATCGGGAGGTGACGATTTTAGATTATGAAAGAATACACAGGAGAACTAGGGAGCAAGCAAGAAGATTTTGGGAGAGATTCTGATCAATACTTTGCTCCTAAAACATTGAAAGAAGCTACAGAAATACTTTCAAGATACAGCCCTAACA
This sequence comes from Petrotoga sp. HWHPT.55.6.3, assembly GCF_002895495.1. Classification (NCBI taxonomy): domain Bacteria; kingdom Thermotogati; phylum Thermotogota; class Thermotogae; order Petrotogales; family Petrotogaceae; genus Petrotoga; species Petrotoga sp. HWHPT.55.6.3. The sequence goes on from NZ_AZRJ01000032.1 coordinate 14,109, forward strand.
TCAAAATCATCGCAGGTGGTACAGATGTTTTGGTAGATTACTTTGACCGTCTTTATGAAATAGAAAGGTGGTTGAGCTTAAAAAATCTCAATGAACTGAAAAAAATCGAAATCAACAATGATCTAGTTGAAATTGGTGCCTTAATCACCCACGATGAATTAGAAAAATCTGAGATTATACAAAGATATTTTCCGCTTATCAGCCAAGCAGCATGGGATGTTGGATCACCCCAAATCAGAAACATGGGTACCATAGGTGGAAATATTGCAAATTCTTCCCCAGCCGGAGATTTATTACCTCCTTTAATGGCATATGATGCAGTATTCAAACTAACTTCACAAAATGAAACTCGTGAAGTACCCGCACAAGAATTTTTTCTAGGACCTAAAAAAAACACACTTAGAAAGAATGAAATCATCGAAAAAATTATCATTCCAATACCCCAAAAACATACCTTTGGAAAATGGTTCAAAGTTGGTAAAAGAAATGCTTTAATAATTTCAAGTATCACGTTGGCTATTGTTGTGACCTTCGATGATAATGAACACATAAAAACAGTGAAATGTTGTCTTGGCTCTGTAGCCCCTGTTCCAGTAGAAATCTCACAAATTCAACCCTTGATGGTTGGCAAAAGGTTAAACGAATTAGACTATTCTCAAATTGCAAGGGTAGTTTCTGAAAATATTTCACCAATAGACGACATAAGAGGAACCAAAGAATACCGAATAGAAGTAGCAAAAAATCTAACAGTTAACGCTTTAAATGAAATAGAAAGGATGGTGAGGGTAGGTTGAAAATAAACTTTACCATAAATGGGAGTAAAAGAGAATGCAATGTAAATTCAACTACCCGATTGTTGGATTTAATTAGGGACGATTTGAATCTTACAGGTACAAAAGAAGGTTGTGGAAAAGGAGAATGCGGTGCATGTACCGTTATAATGAACGATAAGATCGTAGCCTCTTGTTTGGTACTTGCATATGAAGCCGATGGTGCAGATATAGTTACTATTGAAGGTTTGAGCAATAAAGATATTTTACATCCTATTCAAGAAGCTTACATTGAAACAGGAGCGGTACAATGTGGGTTTTGTACGCCTGGATTTATATTGGCAACTAAGAAACTTCTCGATGAAATTCCTAACCCAACGGAAGAAGAAATAAAAAGGGGATTATCCGGCAATATCTGTAGGTGTACAGGATACCAAAAAATAATAGACGCTGTTAAACTCTCTGTCACTAAAATCGCTGAGTATAAGCGAGGTGAGAAAGTTGAAGTCAAATAAATACGTAGGAGAGAATGTCTTTAAAGTTGACGCCAAGGACAAAGTAACCGGTAAAGCTATTTATCCCGATGATATATACCTTGAAAACATGCTCTATGTGAAAGTTAAACGCGCAACCCATCCACACGCTCACATCCAAAAGATCGATGTCTCTAAAGCAGAATCATTACCGGGGGTAATTAAGATTATAACCGCAAAAGATTATCCAAATTTGAAAAAGTTTGGATTGATAATAAAAGATCAACCCGTTCTGGTTGGGATAGGAGAAAAAACCCGTTTTATGGGAGACGCATTGGCAATAGTCGTTGCAAAGAGTAAAGAAATTGCCACCAAAGCGATTAATTTAATCAATGTAGAGGTTAAAGAATTAGAGGTAATTACAGATCCTTTCAGGGCAATGGAAGAAGACGCTCCAAAAATTCATGAAGATGGAAACATACTCGTCACTCACCAATTAAACAAAGGAGATATTAAAAAGGGATTTGATGAATCTGACGTAATAATAGAAAGAGAGTACAAAACACAGCATATTGATCAACTGCCTTTACAAGTGGAGTCTGGCGTAGCTGTTTACGACGAAAAAACTGGTGTAATAACTATTTGGGCAGCTACACAATGGCTTCATGATACACAAGCAGATATAGCCCAATCTTTGAATCTACCCAAAGAAAAAATCAGAATAATACAACCCGTTATTGGAGGAGCGTTTGGTAGAAAAGAAGATATTTCGGTTCATATACATTTAGCGTTGGCTGCAATGGTTACTAAACACCCTGTCAAATTAACTTACACAAGAGAAGAATCTATGATCGCTCAGTCTAAAAGGCATCCTCTATATATAAGGGCAAAAACGGGAGCTACCAAAGATGGAATCCTAAAGGCATGGGAGGTTGAAGTTGTAGGTGATACTGGGGCATATGCATCTAGTGGTCCTGCTGTTGTACATAAAGGTATGTACCATTGTACAGGTCCATACAATGTACCTAACGTTAAGGGCATCGCTCATACCGTTTACACTAACAATACATATTCTGGTGCTATGAGAGGATTTGGAGCAATGCAGATGACTTTCGCCTATGAATCTCAAATGAGCATTTTAGCAGAAAAGTTAGCTATGGATCCAGCAGAGCTCAGACTTAAAAACGCCTATCGAATCGGTTCTACTACGCCAAATGGTCAAAGACTTACACAAAGTGTGAATGTCGTTGAAACCATAGAAGAAGCTTTAAAGCTTTCCAGTGAGAAAGAGGGTGTTTGACAATGAAGAAAAAAGGTAGAGGTATGGCTACGATAATGTTTGGATATGGTTACGGTGAAGGATTTCCCGATTTTTCCCATGCGACGGTTGAATTTACCGATGATGAAAAGGTTTTGGTGGTAACCGCTGCTGCAGATGTAGGACAAGGAGTTTTAACGGTTGTCACTCAAATTGCCGCAGAATTACTATCTGTTGAGGTTGAAAAAATAAAAGTTATTCAAGCTGATACCCATAAAACTATGAATGCTGGCTCAACCTCTGCAACCCGTCAAACTACCTTTACAGGGAATGCGGTAAAACAAGCGTGTGAAAATTTAAAGGGAAAAATATACCACTATGCGAGTTTAGAATTTAACAGTAATTATCCAGAATTAACTTTAAAAGGTGGAAAAATCATCTACAATCCTAACCCTGAAAAATATCTTACTTACTGGGATTTAAAAAGAAAGGTGGAAGAAAAAGGAGAAATTTTGAAAGGTGAGTCAACGTACTTTCCTCCAACGTACTCTCCAGACCTAATATCCGGCCAAGCTGAGAAAGTATACGTTGCCTACACTTTTATGACTCAGGTTGTCGATGTTGAAGTCGATACAGTCACGGGAAAAGTTGATGTTAAGGATGTATACACAGCCCTTGATTGTGGAAAAGCTATTAATCCAAAAAATGTAGAAGGGCAGATTGAAGGTGGTACAGTGCAAGGAATAGGAATGGCCCTTATGGAAGAACAAGTAATAAAAAATGGGATCACGTTAAATCCAAATATGACAGGTTACCTGGTCCCAACTTCTATGGATGTTCCAAATTTTCATTCAGTTTTAATAGAAAATGAAGATGCTATTGGACCATTTGGAGCAAAAGGTGTAGGAGAACCAACAATCATGGCAGCCTCTCCTGCTATTGCAAACGCTATTTACGATGCCATAGGTGTCAGATTTTATGAGTTACCCATCACTCCGGAAAAAATTCTTAAAGCTTTAAAAGAAAAAGATGATGATTAAAAAGAATATTTTTCTTACAGGTTCCGTGGGTGTCGGTAAATCAAAGATTATAAGTAAAGTGATCAAGCAACTATCATTGAATATATCTGGTTTTTCAGTTGCTAGAGAAGGTAAAAAAAATAATTGGAACTCTTTTTATTTAGTTCAAGCATCTTCTTTTAACAATAATAATCAATCTAAAAAATCTGAATTCAACAGATTTGCCTTCAGAAGTGATTACTCTAAAAATTGGGAGATAAATATTCGAGTATTTGACAAACTCGGAGTACAACTCCTTACAAACATCGACGATGCTGATGTGGTAATTATGGACGAATTAGGGAGATTCGAGTTAACTGCGTTCAAATTTCAAAAGAAAGTCATAGAAGTTTTGAATAGTGACAAGCCTGTTTTAGGTGTAATAAAAGATGAATCTAACGTATTTTTGGATGATATTAGGAATAGAAAAGACGTTCAAATATTTAGAGTGACCTTGGAAAACCGCGAAGAAGTTTACAAAGAGGTATTATTTTTGATAAAACAAATAATTACACTGAAGGAGTGAATTTATGGCTGATATATCTGTGGATTTATTAGGAATGTTGTTAAAAATCCCTGTAATGCCTGCTGCTGGGCCTCCCATTAAAGATGGAGAGAGTGCTTACAAAGCCAAAGAGGGAGGAGCTGGAGCAATCGTTACTAAAACGGTCTCAGTGAAAGCTGCAAAAGTTCCAAAGCCAAATATGGCACAGGTAAAAGGAGGTTTTATCAATACCGAACTTTGGTCTGAGTTATCCTTAGAACAATGGATTGAAAAAGAATACCCTAAGGTTGTTGAAACAGGCTTGCCTGTGATAATAGGAGTTGGGTACACCTCTGAAGAGATAAAGGAAGTAATACCAAAAGTAGAACGATTCGCTGATGCCTTTGAACTCTCTACTCATTATCTTGGTAACGATCCAACACCTATGATTAATAGCATAAAAGCTGCAAAAGAAAGTACAGACCTTCCCGTTATGGTAAAACTCAGTCCCCAAGTAGATATTCCTACGTTTGCAAAAGAGGCTGAAAAGGCAGGTGCAGATGGTTTAGTCTTAATAAACTCTTTCGGTCCGACGTTAGATATTGATTTAGAAAGCGGTAAACCATTGTTGGGAAGTGAGAGAGGTTATGGGTGGTTATCAGGTCAAGCAATATTTCCCTTAGCTTTGAGGGCAGTTTTTGAGGCTGTAAGATCAGTTAATATTCCGGTAGTTGGAGTAGGTGGAATCAGTACAGGCAAAGAAGCAATAAAGATGATAATGGCAGGAGCCCAAGCTGTACAAGTCTGTACAGCTGCGATTTTAAATGGACCTCAAATATATAACAAAATTGCCAACGAAATTGAAAAGTATCTGGACGATCATGGTTTCAACTCCCTAGAAGAAATTAGAGGAATAGCTCAAAAAAATACCGTTATTCAGCCAAATTATAAATTGATAGTTCCAGACATAAACGATGAAAAATGCACTGAATGTGGATTATGTGTTAAAAGTTGTGTCTACGATGCAATTCATCTTGTAAAAGATCTCAACAGTGTGAGAATAGATACAAATAAATGCGTTGGTTGTGGATTATGCGTAACAAGATGTAATTTCAATGCTCTGTCCTTATCTTTATAGAAGGGGGTAATACTTTGTCAAACAAAGCTCTATTGCCAATAGCTTTAGGAAAAGAAAAAGCAGATTTAGTATTCAAAAACGGAAAAATAATAGACGTTTTTAACGAACAAGTTATAGAAGATGATTTAGCTATTTCCAATGGCTTAATCATCGGCTTTGGAAAATACGAAGGTAAAGATGAGGTTGACTTAGAAGGCAAATTCATATCTCCTGGTTTTATAGATGCCCATCTACATTTGGAAAGTGCTATGGTCACGATAGAAGAATTCGCTAAAACAGTCATCCCACTAGGGACGTTGACTCTTGTTGCAGATCCACATGAGATAGCAAATGTAGCTGGGGAAGTTGGTATAAAATATTTCTTGACAATTGGGAACAATTTACCTTGGAATTTTAATTTAATGATACCCTCCTGTGTGCCTGTTACTCCTTTCGATAAATCAGGATCGGTACTTAACGCTGAAAAAATAAAAGAATTAATGGCAGAAGGAAGCTTTTTTGGTCTTGGTGAAGTTATGGATTATGAAGGAGTCATAACAGGACAAGATTATATTTGGGATAAGATTGAGCTAATGAAGAACTATTTTATCGATGGTCATGCACCAAAACTAGAAGGAAAATTTTTAAACGCATATCTTTTAGCCGGAATCATGGCTGATCACGAAACCACATCCCCTTATGAGGCATTGGAAAAGGTTTCAAAAGGGATGTACATAATGGTTAGGGAAGGTTCAGTAACGAGGGATCTTCAAAGCTTGTTGCCTGCAATTAACGATAAAAATAACAGTAGCTTTTTATTTGCCACAGATGACAAACATCCTGAAGACCTCCTGTCAGAAGGCCATATAAATTTTATGATTAAAAAGGCTATTAACCTGGGGATGGAACCACTTAGAGCGATAAAACTTGCCACTATAAATGCCGCACGTTCCTTAGGATTACATCGTTTGGGAGGTATTGCTCCGGGATATAAGGCTGATCTTCTGATAATCGACAATTTAGATGATTTGAACGTTTTACAAGTTTACAAAGGCGGACGAAAAGTAGCAGAAAATGGAAAAGCTTTATTCCAGATTGACTCTAATAACTTTGAAAAGCCTCCTTCAATTTTTCATTCTGTAAATATAGCTCCTATTAAAGAAAGTGATTTCAATATTCCTAAGGGGAAAACCTATCGTGTTATAAACATGATTCATGATCAGATCATCACAGGAGAGGAGTTTTTCTCATTTCCAGAGAGTTTTGAAGAAGAACGATTTATAAGGTATAATATAAATAAAATTGCGGTTGTGGAAAGGCACAAAAGCACTGGAAATGTCGGTTTAGGATTGATAAAGGGTTTTGGATTGGAATCTGGTGCCATAGCGAGCTCCATAGCTCATGACTCTCACAATATTATTGTTATAGGTACAAATTCAAAAGATATGAAGATAGCAGTAGACAAGATAGCAGAAATTCAGGGTGGAATTGTAATTGCTAATAACCAAAATATAGTTGATTTTATAAATTTACCCATCGGAGGGCTTGTTTCTACGGACCCCATTGGAAAAGTTTCCGAAAAGCTTCAAATACTAAGGAAATTAGCCCGTGATTTAGGGGTCAAAATAAATAGCCCTTTCATGACGTTGGCGTTTATGGGATTACCAGTGGTTCCCAAATTGAAGATAACTTGTGATGGGATATACGACGTTGAAAATCATACTTTTGTTTCATTGGTCGCAAATTAATATTTTAAAAGGGGGTTATACTTATGGCAAACACTCAGCAAGAAGGATTTTTTGAAAGGGCTTTCAAGCTAAAAGAGAACGGTACAAACGTTAGAACTGAGGTCTTGGCTGGTATCACAACGTTCATGACGATGGCTTATATCATCTTTGTAAACCCTTCGATCCTCAGCGATGCAGGAATGCCTTTCAACGGGGTCTTCATAGCAACTATAGCGGGGGCAATTTTAGGTACTGTAATGATGGCTTTGCTGACCAATTATCCATTTGCATTGGCTTCAGGAATGGGTTTAAACGCTTTCTTTGCTTATTCAGTCGTAATAGGTATGGGAGTTCCTTGGCAAACCGCTCTCGGAATAGTTTTTTTGGAAGGCATCATCTTTATTATACTTAGTGTTACCCCCGTAAGACAGATGATTGTTAATTCTATTCCTATGAGTCTGAAGACAGGGATAAGTTCTGGGATTGGGTTGTTTATTGCTTTTATAGGTTTGCAAAACGCCGGCATAGTAGTAGCAGATCCCGCAACATTGGTAAGAATGGGAGACTTATTCTCAGGGCCAGCTTTAATAGCGTTATTGGGTCTAATTATAACAGGCATTTTACACGCTTTAAGGATAAAAGGAGCCCTATTGTTAGGGATCATAATAGCTACGATCTTAGGGTTTTTCAACGGAGTTACGCCAACACCCCAAGGTGTTGTAGCGTTGCCAAAAATGGCTGATTGGTCTCAAGTTTTGTTCCAACTCGATATTAGATCTGCTCTTAATATCGGGATGATTGGAGTCATCGTTTCATTCTTATTCGTAGATCTTTTTGATACAGCAGGTACGTTGGTAGGGGTTAGTCAGCAAGCAGGTTATTTGAAAGAAGACGGTTCTTTACCGAAAGCAGATAAAGCACTCTTAGCTGACGCTATCGCCACCACCGGTGGTGCACTCTTTGGAACCAGTACCGTTACAACATACGTTGAATCTGCTTCAGGCGTATCTGAAGGAGGAAGAACAGGGTTAACAGGTATCGTTGTTGCTATTTTATTTTTCCTTTCTTTATTCTTTCAGCCTATAATAGCTATAGTACCCGGGGCAGCTACCGCCCCAGCATTGATAATAGTCGGGGTAATGATGTTGTCAAATATAAGAAGCATAAAATGGGAAGATTTTACCGAAGTTTTTCCCGCTTTCGTTGCAATGATAGTAATGCCTTTAACTTATTCCATTTCTAATGGAATAGCTTTAGGTTTTATCACCTATCCTTTAATCAAATTATTCACTGGCAAAGGTAAAGAAGTCCATTGGTTAGTATACGTTTTGTGTGCATTATTTATCGTTTACTTTATATGGCTTTAAATCATTTATCTAGGAAGTGACGTTTCGCAATGATATCGGCGGTGGTCTTAGCGGCGGGTGAATCCTTAAGAATGGGGACTCCTAAACAGATTTTACCTTGGGAAAATACAACTGTTTTAGAAAGCATTGTTACCAAACTTATAAAATGCCAATATATAGGCAATGAAATAATTGTTGTTTTAGGGGGTAACTATGATAAGATAATTCCAGTTTTTTCGAAGTATGAAGACCACCGTTTGAAAATTGTAAAGAATAATGAATACCAAAAGGGCATGCTAACAAGTGTGTGGAGTGGTTTGAACTCATTATCAAAAAGTTCAGAATACATACTTTTCACACTTGGCGACATGCCTTTAATCAAGATTGAAAGCTTCAACGAACTTATTAACTTTGCAATAAATTCTAAAACAACTATATTGGCACCTATTTATCATGGGAAGAGGGGGCATCCACTGATTGTACACAAAAGCCAGATACCAGATATTTTTCAATTATCAGGACCTGGCGGGTTAAGAACACTTTTAAGTAAACATCCTGAAAGGGTAACTTTGCACGAAGTTAGCGATGAAGGTATTATCATCGATATTGATACAATTGAAGATTACAATATATATCTAAAAAAGCAACAGGGAGATGATAGTAAGTGAAGAGAGGTTCATCCTTTTTTTTGATTTTATTTCTTTTAACTTTCACATACGTATTATTTGCCAACACAATAACGGTTACTGATATGGCTGGAAGGGAGGTAACAATACCCTCTAATATAGAACGTATCGTAACAACTTACAAGCCAGCCACTCAATTTGTATTTGCATTAAACGCCCAAGAAATGCTTGCTGGCGTGGATAATACATCAACAAGAGAAAAATTATTTACTTCAATTTATCCGGAAGTAGAATTGTTAGTAGAAGTGGGTTCAAAAAGAGAAGGGATAAATATTGAAACTGTGGCATCTTTAAATCCCGACTTAGTAATACTATTCCCACATAACCAAGCCGAATTCACAGCTTCCAAATTAGAAACTTTGGGGATATCCACAATTATTATCAATCCTGAAAGTTTAGAAGAAATACGAGAAACGAATAGATTGTTAGGGAAAGTATTGGGATTAGAAGATAGAGCGGAAATTGTAGATAACCAGTTTGAAAATATTTTAAAATTGTTGGAAAAGTCTAAAAATTTGCCTGACAATCAGAAAAAAATTGTCTATTTTGCTAATTCTCAGCTATTGGATACAGTAGGAAAAGATATGATGCAAACGGATATGATAGAGTGGGCTGGAGGAATAAATCCAGCAGCACAAAGCGACGCGGGGTTCATAAAGATATCACCAGAACAGTTAATAGCTTGGAATCCTGATGTTATAGTTACATCCCAGACATTTCAAGGTGATATAGAGGAGTTGTATAAAGAAGAAAAATATCAAAACGTTAATGCTTTTAAGAACAAACAAATTTACCGGTTCCCTTCAGAGCTTGAACCATGGGATTATCCAAATCCCTCATCTTATTTGGGCATGCTTTGGTTAGCAACAAAAATACATCCCGAACTTTTTTCGGATATCGATTTCAATAAAGTAGCTGACGAGTTTTATTACACTTTGTATGGAGTTTCATACATTGAATTGTTATCTAAAATTGGAAATTAAATCATTAAACTTATTTACATGGAGATATTAATATGCACATTCAAAATAAAAACCAAACTCTAGGTCAACATCAAAAAAGAACACTTCTCTATCTTTTATTAATTCTGTTATTGGTTTTTGTTATTTCACTTTTTGTTGGAAGATACAAAATCTCGATCGTTGAAATTACCAACACTATAAAAAACTTACTCTTACGTAATGATGTTCAAAGTAGTAACGATTGGTTAGTTTTCTTTCATATTCGTTTGCCGAGAATTATATTGGTAATGTTTGTGGGTTCGGTTCTGTCTATAACTGGTGCAACATATCAAAGCGTTTTTAGAAATCCATTAGCCTCTCCATCAATACTTGGCGTATCAGCGGGATCAGCATTTGGAGTAGCTTTATCTATCCTGATCAGTGAAGAGTCTTTAATTGGTACATACTTATTATCTTTTGTTTTAGGGCTAGTTGCCGTTCTTTTTACTTTTTTCATTTCTGTTTGGAGTAAAGTAAAAGGGGTTACCGTCCTTGTTTTGGCAGGAATGGCTGTAACCTCTTTCTTCAACGCCTGTGTCTCTTTAGTACAATACTTAGCAGATCCTTATGAAAAGTTACCAAATATAGTATTTTGGCTAATGGGGAGTTTCAACAGGGCAGGTTGGAGAGAAGTATATATTTCATTATTTACAATTCTTCCAGGGATAATAATTCTTCTTATTTTAAGATGGTATTTGAACGTTATGTCTATGGGAGAAGAAGAAGCCTTATCAATGGGAATAAATGTACGAAGAATGAGGATTTTATTGATCATTGTAAGTACCGTTATGGTTGCTCCTACAGTGGCTGTTGCTGGTCAAGTAAGCTGGATTGGATTGATTACTCCGCATATTGCGAGGTATATAATAGGTGCAAACCATAGATACATGCTTCCTGCAACGTGTATCTTGGGTTCTGTGCTTCTGTTAATTATGGACGACATCGCCAGAACAATCACACCCGCAGAAATCCCTATAAGTATTGTTACCGCATTTATAGGTGCACCGTTTTTCGTTTATCTTTTATTGAGGAGAAGAGAAAGTGGGTGGAATCAATGATATCTGTTAATAATATATCTTTTTCTTACGACACTGTTGGAGACACGATTAAAAATATCAGTTTTACTTTGAATAAAGGTGAACTAATTGCTTTGTTAGGGCCCAATGGTTCAGGTAAATCAACTATACTAAAATGTTTAAACGGCACATTGAAACCAAAAACTGGAAAAATATACCTAGAAAATTTTAATATCAAAGATCTAAGATATAAAGAAATTGCAAAACTTATAAGTGTAGTTCCTCAGGAACATTCTGCCGTATTTTCATACCTTGTGATAGATATAGTAGCCATGGGAATTACTCCTTATCTTTCTTTTGGAAGGATGCCTACAAAAAAAGACTATAGTTTGGCATATTCAAAATTAAAATTTTTTAATATTCAACACCTTGCTGAAAAGAATTATAACCAATTGAGCGGTGGAGAGAAACAGTTGGTGCTAATTGCACGAGCTTTGATGCAAAATACAGATTACTTGATCATGGATGAACCTACGTCTCATTTGGATTTTAAGAATCAACATCTATTGATGAAAGAATTAAAAAAATTGAGTGAAAACGGAAAAGGGGTTATTACAGCACTTCATGATCCTAATCTTGCTTTAAGATTCTGTGATAGAATAATAATGGTAAAAAATGGTGAAGTAATTTGCAGCGGTGAAAAAACCGAAGTGATGAACTCACAAAATTTACAAATCCTCTACGACGTACCGGTTTCGATGAACAAGGTGAAAGACGTAAGCATAATATACATAAACTAATAAAATATTAAAAGTTTATAGCTTTAGAAGGTGAAATTATGGAAGAAACGAAAATAAAGGAAAAAGCACAATTTAAAGTAAGCAAGGGATTTCCAGTCTTAGGTACGTCTATAGATAGAGGAGGAGTTAATTTTGGTGTTTTCACGAGAAACGGAACATCAGTTACTTTAGAGATATATGAAAATTACTATGATGAAGAACCAACTTTTAAATATGTTCTCGATAAAAAAGAAAATAGAACAGGCAATATTTGGCACGTTTTTGTTGAACAAGCAAGAGCAGGTATGTCCTATGGTTGGCGTATTGACGGACCTTACAATCCAGAGGAAGGGTTTAGATTCAACAAAAACAAATTACTCTTAGATCCGTATGCTAAAGTAATTGGAGGAAGTTTAGATTTTTCGGAAGAATCCATTTTCGGTTATGACAAAAATGATCCTAAAAAAGACCTAAGTTTTTCTACTTTGGATTCTGCAAAGTCTCAAGTGAAATCTTTTATTTGGGATAGCCGCGGCTATAACTGGAAAAATGATGAAAATCCACGTCATCCACTAAACGATATGATTATTTATGAACTTCATGTCAGACTTTACACAATAAATCCAAATTCTAATGTAGAACATCGAGGAACTTATAAGGGAATCGCTGAAAAAATAAATTATTTAAAAGGTTTAGGAGTAAACGCCGTTGAACTGATGCCCATCTTTGCTTTTCCTTTGAACGATAATCCCAAAGTGAATACTATAACTGGTGAAAAATTAAAAAATGTATGGGGTTATAATCCGGTAAACTTTTTTTCTGTAACGAGTAATTACAGATATGGTGTAAAAATTGGGGAGGAAATAATCCAGTTCCAGGATTTAGTTTTTGAATTACACAAAAATGGAATAGAAGTGATATTAGATGTTGTCTTTAATCACACAGCAGAAGGAAACGAATTGGGACCAACTCTCAATTTTAGAGGATTAGAAAACTCTGTTTATTATCTATTAAAAAAAGATAACCCAAGATATTATGAAAATTTTTCAGGAACTGGAAACACTATTAATTCTAGTCATTATGTTGTAAAACAAATGATTTTGGATAGTTTGAGGTATTGGGTTTCCGAGATGCATGTAGATGGTTTTAGATTCGATCTAGCTTCTATTTTAGGAAGAGATTCAAAAGGAAATTGGATTGGCGATCTGTCTCTATTAAAAGACATTGCTGATGACCCTATTTTGGCTGGAACCAAACTCATAGCAGAAGGTTGGGATGCCGCTGGAGGATACTACGTTGGTGATTTTCCCACTGGATGGGCAGAATGGAATGGAAAGTTCAGAGACACAGTGAGAAGATTTGTTAAAGGCGATAATGGTGTAGTTTCAGATTTAGCAACAAGAATAGCTGGAAGCCCAGATCTTTTTGAAAAAAGAGGCAGAAAGCCTTACAATAGCGTTAATTTTATTACTTCTCACGATGGATTTACTATGTGGGATTTAGTTTCTTACAACAACAAGCACAATGATGCTAACGGGGAAAATAACCGTGATGGAACTGACGCCAATTATAGTTTCAATTACGGGGTTGAAGGAGAGACTAACGACGAAAATATAATAAAACTCAGAAAACAACAAATTAAAAATTTCATAACTATATTAATGGTATCACAAGGGTTACCTATGATTTTAATGGGTGACGAATTCTGTAGAACTCAATTTGGTAACAACAACGCTTACTGTCAGGATAACCACATTTCATGGGTGGACTGGAGTAGAAAAGCGAAATTCAATGACATTTTTAATTTTACAAAAAATATGATCCATTTTAGAAAAGTTCATTGTGCACTTAGAAGAGACAGATTTTTTACGGGAAGAGATCTAAGTGGTGATGGCATAGCAGACATAACTTGGCATGGAGTCAAACCATTCAAACCTGATTTTGGATATTATTCTCACAGTCTAGCGTTCATGATAAGTGGCGATGACTATATTCAAGGATGTAAAGAAAAAGACAGTGATATATACGTAGCCTTAAATGCTTTCATAAAGGATTTACAATTTGAAATTCCAAAATTACCGAACGGGAAAAAATGGTATAGGGTAGTAGATACCTCTCAAGAATCACCCCAAGATTTCCTCTTAGAACCTGCTATAATTCAAGATAATCACTATACAGTAAATTCAAGAAGCTCAATAGTTTTAATTTCAAAATAATAAAAAGGAGGAGTTTTACAATGCTTTCTGATATCGAAATTGCAAGATCTGCAAAGCTAAAAAAAATTGATTTAATCGCAAACGAGCTGGATATTCCAGAGGAGTACTACAATCTTTACGGAAAGAACATTGCCAAAGTTTCCCACAAATATTTGAATGAACTTAACTTCAAAAATGACGGTAATTTAGTAATGGTAACTGCTATTACTCCAACGCCTGCTGGTGAAGGAAAAACTACAACAAGTATTTCACTATCCATGGCTTTAAACAAAATCCACAAAAGGTCAATAGTAACTCTAAGAGAACCTTCTTTGGGTCCAGTAATGGGTATAAAAGGGGGAGCAGCAGGTGGAGGCTACTCTCAAGTACTTCCTATGGAAGACATAAACTTACATTTCACAGGAGACATTCATGCCGTTACCTCAGCCCATAACCTAATATCAGCAATTTTAGATGATTACATAAAGTACAATAAATATGATATAGATTCAACCCAAGTCTCTTGGCCTCGAACTATGGACATGAACGATAGGGCTTTGAGAGAAATAATAGTTGCGTTGGGTGGAAAGAAAAACGGTTATCCCAGACAAGACGGTTTTATAATCACCGCTGCTTCAGAAATAATGGCAATACTATGTTTGATAGAAAATTTGGAAGACTTAAAGAAAAAATTATCTAATATAGTAGTTGCTAAAAATAAAAAGGGAGAACCAGTAACTGTAAAAGATTTAGAAATCACTGGGGCTCTTTCTGTACTCTTAAAAGACGCAATTAATCCTAATTTAGTTCAAACAATTGAAAATACACCTGCCTTTGTTCATGGTGGGCCTTTTGCAAATATCGCTCATGGAACCAATTCTATTTTAGCAACAAAACTTGCCTTGAAGCTTTCTGATTACGTTGTAACCGAAACAGGTTTTGGTTCTGATTTGGGAGGAGAAAAATTCTATGATTTTGTTTCTCCAACTTTTGGCTTAAAACCATCAGCTACGGTTTTGGTAGCTACAATACGGGCTTTAAAATACCATGGGGGACAAAACTTAAAGGATTTGAATACGCCAAACCTTGAAAGTTTAGAAAAAGGATTGCCTAACTTACAGGTTCACGTTGAAAACCTAAAAAAGTACAATATTCCTGTGGTTGTTTCTTTAAATAAATTTTACTCAGATACGGATGAAGAAATCAATATGGTAAAAGATTATTGTGATAAATTAGGTGTAGAAGTAAGTGTCAACGAAGGATTTGAGAAAGGTTCAGAAGGTGCTATAGACTTAGCTGAAAAAGTGGTAAAAGTTAGTGAACAACAATCCGAATTGAAAAGTATTTACGATTTTAAAGATCCTTTAGAAGTGAAAATAGAAAAGTTAGCAAAAAATATCTATCGTGCTTCCAAGGTTGAATATTCTTCGGAGGCCTTATCAACAATTAAATTTTTGAAAAAATACGGATACGAAAATCTCCCTGTAATTGTAGCAAAAACCCAGTATTCTATATCCGACGATCCTAAAAAACTTGGATTTCCAAAGGACTATACTTTCACAATACGAGATTTTGAACTTTCGGCGGGCGCAGGGTTCATTGTTGCATTGGCTGGAGATATATTGAGAATGCCTGGCCTTTCAAAGGTTCCCAATGCAGTGAATATGGACATAGACAATGAAGGAAACATATCCGGATTGTCATGAGCACGGTGAATAAATTGAATTTGGGGGGTATCACATTATGTTAATTGAAGTAGACAATATTATTGATGAAATAAAGGCAGAAATATCATCACTTAAAGAAAAAGTTCCTTATGAACCCAAATTAGTAAGTTTAGTTGTTGAACCCGATGAATCTACCAAATCTTATCTTAACTCTCAAAAAAGAAATGCAAAAAAATTTGGAATCAACTTAGAAATTGTTGAAAGTAATGATTTGACTAACGATTTAAGAAAATATAATGAAGACGATGATACTGATGCAATCTTTATTGCAAGACCTTTAAAGAAAGGATACACTGAATTAGATATAGCAAAATATATCAATCCAGAAAAAGATGTTGAAGGGGTAAGTTTACATAACATCGGTTCTATGTTTTACGAAAAAGAATTGTTTGTACCTTGTACAGCAGAAGCGGTGGTGAAAATAATAGAAGATACAACTGACGTTAGAGGTAAAAATATCGTTATCCTTGGAAGAAGTACAACGGTAGGGAAACCCGCTGCAATAATGCTTCAAAGACACGGAAGGGATGCCACTGTCACGGTCACACATACAAAAACTAAGAACTTAAAAGAGATAACCAAAGAAGCAGACATCTTGGTTGCAGCAATAGGTAAGGCTAATTTCGTTGATAGTACTTTTGTAAAAGAAGGAATGATCGTGATCGATGTGGGAATAAATGTAGTGGATGGAAAAATAGTGGGTGATGTAAATAAAGATGTCTCAGAAATATGCCAGTTAACACCTGTACCCGGTGGTGTTGGAAGCGTCACAACAGCTATTCTAATGAGAAATGTTTTTAGAGCGGCTAACAATAAAAAGGGAGATATGCAACTTTGAAGAATAATTTCAACGAAATTGTGGACAGAAAATCTACAGAGTCAGTAAAATGGAACGGTGTCAAAAGTCTTTATGGTAGAGATGATGTTATCCCCATGTGGGTAGCTGATATGGATTTTAAATCTCCACCTGAAGTAATTGAAGCATTAAAACAACGAGCAGAACATGGAATTTTTGGATATCCAATGTTAGACGAAGATTACTTTGTTCCTTTTATAAATTGGATCAAGGCAAGACATGGCATCGAGATAAAAAAAGAGTGGATAGTGACTACTGACGGTGTGGTTGACGCCTTAAAAATAGCCATACTTGCCTACTCCAAACCAGGAGACAACGTTGTAATTCAAACACCTGTTTACTATCCTTTTTATAACATCATCAAATCCAATGGCCGAATGATAATAAAAAATTCTCTAAAATTTGAAAACAGAAATTATAGCATGGATTTTGATGATTTAGAAAAGAAATTATCACTCAAAAGAACGAAATTATTCATCTTATGTAATCCGCACAACCCAGTGGGAAGAGTTTGGAAACGGGAAGAATTAGAAAAGTTAGTTCAATTATGTATTAAACATAACGTTCTTTTGTTATCCGACGAAATACATTCAGATCTAGTATTTTCTCCCAACAAACATATTCCAATATTTTCGATCTCACAAGATATAAAAGAGGGTTCTTTAACTTTTTATGCCCCAAGTAAAACATTCAATTTAGCTGGCTTAAAAGCCTCGTTTGCTGTTATCCCAAATGAACAATTAAGAACTGAATACAAAAATGTTATTGAGAGTCTTTCAAGTGATAATTTAAATATCTTTGGAATGGTTGCAGCTAAAGTTGCTTATGAAAGAGGTGAAGATTGGCTTGATGATTTACTAAATTACTTGAGAGCCAATATCGATTACGTGTACGATTTCTTCAATGAAAAACTACCTAAAGTAAAATTGCAAAAACCAGAAGGAACATATTTAATGTGGTTAGATTTTAGGGCATATGGAGATGAGCAAAAAGTCAAAGATATACTCGTAAACAAAGCAAAAGTTGGTTTAGAAGAAGGTAGCATCTTTGGAGAAGAAGGTAAAGGCTTTTTTAGAATGAATATTGGATGTCCCATATCTATGTTAAAAGATGCATGCAACAATATTTACGATGCTTTTAAAAATTTATAAAAATAGAAAAAGTAAAAGGGAGAATTTAATGTATAACTCTGCAAAGCAACTATTAGAACTTTGTGAAAAGCAAAAAAAGCCAATCTATCAAGTAGTTATAGAAGAAGAATCCAAATCATCTGGTTCAGCTCCTGAAATAATTCTTTCACAAATGAAAGAAATTTTATCTGTCATGGAGCACTCCTCTCAAAGTACCTTGAATAAAAAGGTACCTAGTTTATCAGGAATGATGGGAGGAGATGCTCAACGGGTTAACAATTATCAAAAGGATGGTAAAACCCTTTTAGGGGTTATTCCTAATAAAGCGATGGCTATGGCCCTTTCAACCGCAGAAGTCAATGCCTCTATGGGAAAAATAGTAGCAGCTCCCACTGCGGGCTCTTCTGGCATATTACCAGCAGTCTTGATGACTCTTGAGGAAAGTTTAAATTTGAATGAAGAGGATTTGATCCATGCCCTACTTGTAGCAGCGGGGATTGGACGAGTTATCGGTCAAAATGCAACCTTTTCTGGTGCTGAAGGGGGATGCCAAGTAGAGTGTGGTTCAGCGGCAGCTATGGCTGCGGGAGCTGCAGTGTTTGCTTCAGAAGGAAACAATGAACAAATCTTTCATGCAGCCTCTATTGCACTCATTAATATAATGGGGCTGGTTTGTGATCCCATTGCTGGTTTAGTAGAATTCCCATGTATTCTGAGAAATGCTTCAGGAGCTATAAATGCCTTGTCTGCCGCAGATTTAGCTCTTGCAGGGGTAAAATCTTTAATACCTTTTGATGAAGTGGTAAAAGCAATGTACAAAGTAGGAAAAGCTCTTCCAGAAAGCTTAAGAGAAACAGGGCTTGGTGGTATAGCAGGTACTCCAACAGGTTGTGCTATAAAAAACTCTCTGCTTAAGAATGGTTAAACTTTGTTACTTTCATTGCAATAATATCAGAGAGATAAAGAAAGGGATATCATATGAAAAACTTCGGTATTTTCGACGTAATCGGTCCCGTTATGATTGGTCCTTCTAGTTCTCATACTGCTGGTGCTGCTAGAATTGCTTTAGTAGCTCGAAGGATTGCCGGGGTAGGCTATCATCATGTGGATTTTTTTCTTCATGGTTCTTTCGCAGCTACTTACAAAGGCCATGGAACCGATAAGGCTCTTGTTGGAGGAATATTAGGGTTTGAGCCTAGTGATCTACGCATTAAGAATTCTTTTTTACATGCCAAAGAGGTAGGAATTACTTATAATTTTATTCCTGTTAACTTGGAAGACGTCCATCCTAATACTGTAAAAATTGAGTTTCATTACCCCGATGGAAGTTATTTTTATGTAATCGGTTCTTCTATCGGTGGGGGAAATATTGAAATCACTAATATTAATGGTACCTCTGTTATTTTTACAGCAGAAAATCCTACTTTACTTTTTAGATACAAAGAGCAAAAAGGAATGATTGCTTATATTTCCAATGCTTTGTACTCCAAAGGGCATAATATTGATTTAATGAGAACCATCAAAGAAGACGATGAGGTTCTTCTTATAGTAGAATTAAATGAAAGTTTAGATTCTGAACTCTATGAATCTATCCAAAACGGAAAGACTTTTTTATTTAGCAAATATATTTATGTACCCATTTCAAAAATAGGTAAAAGCAATGATTAAATAAAAGTTAAATGTCTTACTATTGAAAGTTTTAGAAAATAGTCAAATGCTTGCTTTTACAGTTTCCAAAAATAGTAAAAAACCCAAAACTAAGGAGGAAATTAAATTTGAGAGATTACAAAAAAATCTACTACGAGTGGTTAAATAATCCATATATTGATGAAAGAGCAAAAGAAGAATTAAAAAGTATTGAAAACAATCCTGAAGAGATAAAAGAAAGATTCTACAAAGATCTCGAGTTTGGAACAGCTGGATTGAGAGGAAAACTGGGTATAGGTTCGAATATGATGAATATATACACTGTGGGCAGAGCATCTCAAGCCCTTGCTGATTATATAACAGACTTTGGTGAAGAAAGGATGAAGATGGGTGTTGTGATAGCCTACGACGTACGCCACTTTTCAAAGGAGTTTGCAAAAGAATCTGCATTAATCCTTGCGGCTAATGGTATAAAAACTTACTTATTTGACGATATTAGGCCTACGCCCGTTTTATCCTTTGCTGTCAGATATCTGAAAACTACTGCTGGAATAGTCGTTACCGCTAGTCACAATCCGAAAGATTACAACGGTTACAAGGTTTATTGGGATCAAGGGTCTCAAATATTAGATGATGTTGCCAATGGAATAATAGAAAAGATCGAAAAAATAGGATACGATTTTAGTAAAATAAAAAAAATAAGCGAAGAAGAAGCGCTTAACAAGAATTTACTTCAATACATTTCAAAAGAAGTCGATGAAGAATACATTCAAAGAGTGGAAGGTTTGGCGTTAAGGGACGAAGATTTAGATAAAAATATAAAAATAGTTTACACACCTTTGAATGGAACATCAAATAATTTTGTCAGAAGGGTACTTAAAGATAGAGGTTTTAAAAATGTATTCATAGTTAAAGAACAAGAACTACCCGATCCAGATTTCAAAAGCGTTGCCAACCCAAATCCAGAATACGAAGTAGCTTTTGAAGAGGCAAAAAAATTAGGTTATGAAAAAAATGCCCAATTACTTTTAGCAAATGATCCCGATGGAGATAGAACCGCTTTAGAAATTTTAGATGGCAACAATTACAAAATGTTAAACGGTAACCAAGTTGGAGCCCTTTTGGTTAATTACATACTAGAAAGCAAGAGTAAAAAAGGTAGTTTGGAAGAAAACTCTGTTATCATAAAATCGATAGTTACGGGAGATCTCACAAAAAGGATTGCAAAAAAATATGGTGTATCCGTTCTTGAAACACTTACTGGATTTAAAAATATTTGTGGAAAAGAAAACGAATTAGAAAAAGAAGGTAAGAGTAAGTTTCTCTTTGGTTTTGAAGAAAGTATTGGTTATATATACGGCACCTTTGTGAGAGATAAGGATGGAACTATTGCTTCTATGCTTATATCAGAGATGGTTGGATACTACTCTAAAAAAAATAAGAATTTAATTGAGGTATTAGAAGATATTTATCAGGAGTATGGTTACGAGTTGGAAAACAATTATTCTCTTGTGCTGGAAGGAGTTGAAGGCCAAGAAAGAATTAAAAGGATAATGGAGAAATTCAGAAACAACTTTCCCAAAGAAATGGGGGATCTCAAACTTGAACAATACGCGGATTATTTAAAAAGAAAAATATACAATTTAACAACAGGTGAAATTAACGATATAACCGATATACCTTCTTCTGATGTTTTAAGATTCTGGTTTAGCGATGGTTCATGGTATGCAATTAGGCCTTCCGGAACAGAACCAAAACTTAAAATATACATATATTCAAACGATAAAGAAAAAGAAAAATCAAAAGCAAAACTCGATCTGATTAAAAATACCGTTGATAGCATCATAGAACATGTTGTTTAGCGTTTCACACCTTATTGGGGGAAAAAACTATGATGGATATAGATAATACATCAGACTCTATAAAAGATAAAGACAAAATCGAAGGATATATCCAAGAATTTTTATCATATCTGAAATTCGTCAAGCGAAGGGCAGACTCAACCATATATGAATACAAAAAAATATTGAACAGTTATAAAAAATTTGTTCAAATTTATGGTCTTACCCGAGGATGCTTTCTAAAATATCTTGAAGAGATCTCAAATCTATCACAAAGAACCATAAAACTTAGGATAGTTGTTTTAAAATCCTTTTTGAACTATCTATACGAAAATGGAGAAATATCTGGTAAAAAATATTGGAAGGATGCAAATGCAAAGATCCCTAGTGACGTTCCCAAAGGCTTGACAGAAAGTCAAATCAAAGTTTTTTTCTCGGTTATTGAAGACAAATTTGACAAAACTTTTTATTCATTGTTATTAAAAACAGGTTTAAGAATTTCAGAGGCTTTGTGGTTAGAAAAAGAGCAAATTATTTTTTACAACGATCATGCTGAGCTTGTTATAAATGGGAAAGGAAACAGAGTAAGATATCTAAAGATTTCAAAACAATACGCAGAACAGTTAATAACCTTTGCAGAAAAAAACACCCCAAAGGGGGCTCAAGGTAAGAAGTATATCTTTTCAAATGACAACGATGTCCCCATAACTTCTAGAACTATGGAGAGAAGATTCAAAGATTACGTTATTAAAGCCAACAATAAAATTGATCAATTAAGAACAAAGGGCTATAACAATATAAATTATATTAACGCAACTCCTCATGCTTTAAGACACACATGCGCAAAAAGGCTTTTGAACTCGGGAAAAAATTTGGAGGAAGTTCGATATATACTTGGACATACAACCATCTCAACTACTGGGATATACGTAAGATCTGATAGCCATAGTTCAGTGCTGGATCAAATATAACAATTTCAAAGTTACCTCTCAAAAAGTTCCCCAACTTAACGGGGAACTTTTTAATAAAGAAAAAAATATTTTTATTGTTTATTATATGTTTAACTTTACATTGTATAATAATATTTACAGTGATATAATATATTTACTATTAAAAAGATTATTCTTATTAAATATAAATATATCTAATATATAATTTATGTATGACGTATAATAAAATATATAATGTATATATGATCTTTGAAAATTAAAATATAACAAAACGGATCAACAATAAATTAATAATATGAATTTTTCCATTGACAAATAAAAAAGTAAGTAATTTAGTAAAAAATAGAAAAGAAATTAATGTCGGAAAACCTAAGTTTTCCGACATAGTGAATTAAACAATCTAAAGTTACTAATTTTAACCTCTAAAAACCTTTATCTATGCTAATTACACATTACCTCTTTGTAAGAAGGCCTGAGAGCCTTTGAAATTTTAAATAAATATGAAAACTAATATATTAAATTTAATTCTCAAAATTAAGCGTTTTACGAAGACCCTTTTCTTTAGGACGTGTTAGATAAAAAATTTTACCTTCATTTAAGATGAAAATTTAATTTTTCCTCTTTATCCAGGAATCCATTTTATATACATTGTATATTTATATCATTTTGTATATATTCACAAAGCTACACTAACTAACATACTGGTTCTTTCCACTGATTGTTGAACCCTACCCATTATCCTCAAGAAAAAGATCTTTCTGTCTCAACATCTCAAATTTGTTTCTTCCATACATTATCCTTTTGATAACTTTTACTTCATTCACAGAACCTTCTGCTAGTCAATTGTTGTATTCATATATGATAGCATTTCTAACCGCTTGCATATCTCTTTCCAACCTTTTCGTTCTTTTGAATTTTGGCTCCACAAAGTCAAGAGGTTCAGCAAACGTCTTTTTCTTACACTCTTTGTTTTCACAGAACATCTTTCTTCTTATTACAACTATCGTTGTTTTTTTTACCTTGTATCGGTAAATCTTGAAAGCTTCTTTCATACCTTGAATGTACTTTTTTGGATGGCTTCCCACAATACGGACAGGTTACTTCTTTTTTAGTTGATTTCACCCAAATCGTTATTCTATCTCCTGATACCTCATGTTTAACGTATTCTAAGTTCTCATCCAACAACTTAACTATTTCTTCCATTCCCCTCATCCTCTTTTAAGTGATTTTCATCAATTATATTACCAGAGGCTAATCAAGTCAATCGTTGATGGAAAGAACCACTTTTCGTTTAGTAAGTGCAAATAAAAGCTTGTTTAGATTAGAAAACAATATCAAATATATTTTTTATGGTAATTTTTTTATAGGAAATTATTTCTTCTGCGTAATCAGTATTTATTAATGATCCACAATATTTATCTTTAGCAAGAACTTTTTGAAAAATTCGAGTGTTGGAATATGTCTTAACGCGAGAATTATCTTGAATAAGTTGACTTCTATATTTAGACAAAATATTCAATTTCTCTTCAATTACTGAAGATATATCTATAAACATTGATCCCTTTCCATTATACAAGTTTTGAGAATAAAAAAAGAGATATTTACACGTATGCTGTTCGCCCAGCTCAGGATATATGTTTAATCCAGCCTTATATGTCGCATTTTTTACTAACAAATAAGACTCAAAATGGTCAGGATGTTCATCAGTATAATGAGAAGTTAAAATAACGCCCGGAGTATACTCTCGTATAATCCGAATAATTCTCTTTTGTTGATCAATAACGGTATGTTGAATATTAGCATCTTCAAAAAATAGACATTTTGTACTAATATTTTTATACCTATTTTCCACAAATTTAGATTCTTTAAGTCTTTCAATTTTATCGCCGTTACTTGAATGCTCCCCAGCACTCAAATTGATGATTTTAATTTTATATTCATTAGCATGAAGTAAAATAAAACCACCGATGGAAATTTCTGCATCGTCTGGATGGGGAGAAAAGATAAGAATGTTTATCAAAAATATGTCACCTCCTTTCCTCTGCTTGAATAAATTTTTATTTTCTCTTTTTGCTCTTTTTCATTTTTTCTCGCTCTTCTATTTCTTTATTTCTTTTCTTATTGATGTTGAAGTCTATCTTACTTTTCATAAAATTCTCTTCTCGTTTTAACTTAATGAAATTTTTATATCTATCCTCACTTATTATTCCGTCTTTTACCCCTTTTAATACAGCACATCCTTTTTCAACTGTGTGGGTGCAATTCCTAAATTTGCAATGTAAACTCAATTCTTCGATGTCTGAAAAAGCGCTGTTTGAATTGTAACTACTCCATAAAGAAACCGAACTTAAGCCAGGGGTATCTATTATACATCCTAATCCTTCTCCGAGATAAATAAGTTTTCTGAAGGTTGTAGTATGTTTGCCTCTTTGAGTTTTTTTACTAATTTCTCTTGTTTTGAATATCTCTTTACCAGCAATGTGATTGATTAAGGTTGATTTACCAACACCGGATGAACCTATAATTACGGAAGTAGTTCCTTCAAGTAAGTAAGGAAGAAGTAATTTTATGCTAGAATCTTCGTAGATACTTGTTGCTATCACTTCAAGATTAGGATAAAGTTCCTTTATTTTTTTAATATTCTTTTCAACATTTTCTGCAAGGTCTTTCTTCGTAAGCACAAGAAGGCTCTTAGAATTTGGGCAAGAGAAAGCATATAGATATTTTTCCAATAATCGTAAGCTAAAATTCTCATCAGTTGACATACAAAAAATTATATAATCCACGTTACAGGCAATAATTTGTTCTGAAAATTGTTTACCCCTCATTTTCCTGGAGATCCTATTTTTTCTTCGAAAAAGGTGATCAATTAAAACTTCTTTTTCATTACCTGTATATTGAATAGAAACCCAATCTCCCACATATGGGAATTCTTTTGCATCTTCAATTTCATAGCTGTATCTCCCTTTAAGTTTCCCAATCAATTCACCCTTTGGTGTCATAACAAGATAATTTTCTTTACTGACAAAGGTGATTCTACCAATATTATCATTAATTGGACTATCTCTAAAAAAATTAAAATAACCATATTTCTTCATTATTTCTTCAACCATTAAAAATCCTCCTTATTACAAATTCATT
>NZ_AZRJ01000033.1:0-27719 GCF_002895495.1 Petrotoga sp. HWHPT.55.6.3
TTTAAAACAGTACCGGTTATTTTATTTTTACTATTTTTATTTTTTTACCCGACAGATTTTTCTTGTGCAGCTTCAGCTTCTTTTTCAGGTTGAACAACTTCGTAATTTTGATCCGCGTACAACTTCAAACCTGTTCCTGCTGGGATAGGTTGTCCTACTATCACGTTTTCTTTTAATCCTTTCAACCTATCTACTTTACCTTCTATAGCTGCCTCTGTTAGTATTTGTACAGTTTGCTGGAATGAAGCAGCTGAAAGCCATCCTTCCCTTTCTAAAGAAGCCTTTGTGATTCTTAACAACCTACGTTCATATTTTATCGTATCTTTTGGATTTATAAGATATTTTTTGGATGTGCCTACTAGATGAGTTTTACCATCTTCAGTTGTAATCTCTTTATATTCTTCATATACTTCAATCTCTTTAATGTTTGTTTCGATAATTTGGTTTAAAATTTCTTCAGTTATCTCTGTTCCTTGTTCAAAGATCTTATCTTCTTCCTCTTCTTCATCCTCGGCAGGAATTATAACCCTCTTTGCCAATTTTTTACCAACTACTAATTCTCTGTTTTCTGTTATATAGGAGTTTTCTTCCAATATTTCCTCGTTGATTTTCTGCACCTTACCATAACTTACTAAATCTCCCGGCATGAAGTCGGTATCTCCACCGTCTATAATTTCCACTTTGTTGATCATCTGTCTAATTATTATTTCAAAGTGTTTATCATGTATGTCAACACCTTGTTCAGCATATATTTTCTTTATTTCACTTAGCAAATAATTTGCCAAAGGTCCTACTCCCAATTCTTTGAGTATATTTCTGGGTTTTATATTCCCGGTTGTTAACCTTTGACCCGCTAGTACTTTATCTCCTTCTTCTACAACTGCTTTCGTCCTATAATCAGCTTCATAACTTTCCAATTCTCCATCTGAATTTTCGATTATTATCTTTAATCTTCTTCCTCTCTTGTTTTCAGTATCTCTTTCAATGGCTCTTACTATGCCTTTTGTCTTCGAAAATTCACCTTCAGGTCCTTTTGTCTTTTTTCTTGCTTCAAACAATTCTTCAGCTCTTGGTAACCCTTGGGTTATATCCGAAGTAGTGGCTATACCACCAGTATGGAATGTTCTCATAGTTAACTGCGTACCTGGTTCACCTATGGATTGTGCAGCAATTATTCCTACAGCTTCTCCTCTATTGACTAATTTGTAATTCGAAAGATCCATTCCATAACACTTTGCACAAAGACCATTTTCAGACTCGCATGTAAGAGGCGATCTTATGAAAATAGATGGCCTAACAGTAACCGTTTTTATGCCATGTTTTTCGAGAACTTTAGAAACCTTTAAGTCTATTCTTTCTTGGTATTTAAGCAAAGTAACTGTTTTTCCATCAATTTCAACTTTAAGATCTTCTCCAGAGTAAACATAGTCTACTGCAGTATATTCTTTAACATCTAATTTTTGTATGCCGTGCAAGAATGCTTCTTCTATGGCTTCTTCTGTGATTTCTTCACCTTTTTTGATTAATACCTTACCTTCTACTTGCACATCTTCTAATGATTCTAAGTAGGAATCTTTTGGCATATCTTCAATTTTTATCGTTTTTTCCTTCGATACAGGAATTTCTTTTACATAATTTGCCAAGAATTGGGCGTCTTTCTCTTTTAAGATTATTCCTCTTTCATATTTTTTATCTGCTTGGGGATTAAAAATTACTTCCTTTGTTTCAGGATCCAAAACATCTTTAGCTAAAACTCTACCAAATAAGAAGTCTGAAAGATTTTCAATTTTTGAATCGTCAGCCCAAAGCTCTCTTGCTTCAATACCTTTATCTGTTCCACAATCTTCTTCTGTGATAGTTATGCTTTGAGCAACATCTACGAGTCTTCTAGTTAAGTAACCCGCTGTCGATGTTCTTAAAGCTGTATCAGCTGATCCCTTTCTTGAACCGTGTGTTGAGGTAAAAAATTCTAATTCTGATAACCCATTTTTAAAGTTTGAAGTGATAGGAACTTCAATTATTTTTCCAGATGGATCAGCCATCAATCCTCTCATACCTGCTAATTGTTTCAATTGATCTATGTTACCCCTTGCACCAGATTCGATCATCATCCAAATTGGATTGAAAGTGTATTTTCTATACGTTTTCGCTGTTTCTTCTGTAACTTTGGCAGTGGCGCTTTCCCAAATCTTAATTATTTCTTTGTATCTTTCATTATCCGTCAAATAACCTTCTTCATAAAGCGATTCGATTCTGAGAACTTCTCCTTTAGATTCTTCTATTAATTCCTCCCTTTTAGGAGAAACTAATACATCACGTATAGATATGGTTAATCCAGATAATGTTGCATAATGGAAACCAAAATCTTTAATACTATCTAAAAGATCCGCGGTTCTATCTATTCCATGTTTTTCAAAAGTGTTAAATATCAGCTCTTTTAGATTCTTTTTATCCATTTTTTGTGTGTAGTCTCTTAAATCTTCTGGTACTTCTTCGTTAAAAATTATTTTTCCGATAGTCGTTTTAAGGATACTACCATCTTTATATCTAAACGCAACTGGTTCATGAAGGGGTAAATCGGATTTTTTCCATATCAATTTTCCATCTTGAAGATATATATCTGAATCCACTATTTTTAGGTATTCATAAGCATATGTAGCTTCCAAATCTTCGGAGAATATGTGTTTTACATACCCATTCTTTCCCAATTCAGAAACTTTGGTAGGCACCTTTAGATTTTTGAACTTCTCATCTTCATGCATGGTTAAATAATACGCACCAGCAATTATATCTTTTCCTGGCATCGACAATGGTTTGCCGTTCGCAGGCGAGATAATATTATATCTTGATAACATTAAAAATTTTGACTCTGCTTGGGCTATATTGGAAAGGGGAATATGTATAGCCATCTGATCACCGTCAAAATCAGCATTAAACGGTGGACAAACCAAAGGATGTAACCTTATGGCGTTTCCTTCTATTAGTTTTGGAATAAAAGCTTGAATAGATACCCTATGTAGGGTAGGTGCCCTGTTTAGGAGAACAGGATGCCCTTTTATAACCTCTTCCAAAACTTCCCAAGCCTCAGGCATTTCCTTTTCTATTATAGTTTTTTTGAATTTTCTGGCACTTTTACTTGCCACGTTTGAATCTCTTAACAGCTCTGCAAGAACGAAAGGTTTAAATAGTTCTAAAGCCATCTTTTTTGGTAATCCACATTCATGAATCTTAAGATCAGGTCCAACAGCGATTACAGCTCTACCGGAGTAATCAACCCTTTTACCTAAAAGGTTCCTTCTAAATCTACCTTTTTTACCTTTCAACAAATCTGTGAGTGATCTTAATGGCCTTCTATTTCTGTCAGTCATTGGTTTACCAACACGTCCATTGTAGAAAAGTGAATCCACAGCTTGTTGAAGTATTCTTTTTTCGTTTCTTACGATAATTTCCGGTGCTTCCATTTCTAATAACTTTCTTAAACGGTTGTTTCTATTTATTACTTTTCTATATAAGTCGTTTAAATCAGTAGCAGCAAACCTTCCTCCATCAATTTGTATTAAAGGTCTCAAATCGGGTGGTATAACGGGTATAATATTTGTAATTAGCCATTCAGGTTGATTGCCAGATTTGATAAAATCCTTAACTAGTTTCAGTCTTCTTAATATTTTTACACTCTTCTGACTTTTTCTATCCAATTTTTCTAATTCGGATTCTAATCGAGCTTTTAATACTTCAAGATCGATCTTCGTTAACAATTTTTGAATAGCTTCAGCACCGTAACCATACTCAAATTTTTCATATCTATTTATTTGAAATATCTTTTCAGTTCCATCTTCTTCCTTTGCAACTAAATCTTTTACACCAAATTCTTGAAGTTCATTTAACACTTCTTGAGTGATCTTTGTTCCCTTTTCAAATTTCTTTTCGGGAAATTCGATTTCCGATACTAATTCTTTGTCAATTACGTTTTCTCTTTCTTCCTTAATCTTTGAGTTTAGTACCTTCATTACTTCTTCATAGGCTCTTGCTTCATCTTCTAGTAAAATATCTCCTATTTTTTTATCTATTCTCTTTGCAAATCTCTTATCTATGTCTGTGATAACTACAATCGGTGTATCCCGCTCAATATCTCTTTCAACTTCTATGGAACCTGGATAGTATTCTAAGAATAAGGAGTACTCCTTCTGGGTTAGATAATCTTCTTCAAACAAAAATCTATCTGCTAAAGGTGTTCCTTTTTCAACCTCTTGTCCATTCTCTACCATTATTGATGAACCTTCAAAAACGGGATACTTTCTTTCAACGCCGGTATCATCTCTTATTATTATCCAATTCAATTCTCTTTCCGTATGTGTTAGTTCTGATTTTATTTCTACCTTTCCATCTATATCGGCTACGGGCATACCCTTAACTGAAACTATTTTTACAGCAGGTTCTACCCTTAAATCTAAATATTCATCGTATATTTCATACTCTCTTTGATACAATATTTCTCCAGGTAAATATCCCAAATTTTCATTTTCAGGACCAGGAAGCGTTAAATAAGCTCTTTCAATAACTCTTTTTGAACCGTAGTAAATGATATTTTCTAAATCTTTCACACCAATGTTTAGAATGATGGAAAGAATAGATGGAGAAGACTTTAAATACCAAATATGAGAAATAGGTGTTGCCAATTCTATATGACCTATCTTTCTTCTCCTAGCTTCTTTGGATTCAACCTTTACACCACATCTTTCACATACTGTTCCTTCATACTTTTTCCCTTTATACTTGCCACAAGCACATTCGTAATCTTTTACGGGACCAAATATCTTTTCGCAGAATAAACCATCTTTTTCAGGTTTACCTGTTCTGTGATTTAAAGTTTCTGGTTTTTTAACTTCACCATTTGATGCTTCCAATATACTTTGAGGAGAAGCTATACCTATTTTTATCTTAGCAATCTTTCTTTGAAAGGAAGAAACATTTGCCAATTGAAATCCCTCCTTGAGGGTACATTTTTATTTTACTCTCCGTCAACGTTGAAACTTAGATTCAAGTTATCAATTAGAGTCTGTCAACATCTAGCTCATTCCCATCTTCATCGTAAAGTTTTATATCCAACATTAGTCCTTGTAATTCTTTTGTTAAAACTTTAAAACTTTCAGGAATCCCCGGTTCGGGAAGATTTTCTCCTTTTAATATTGCTTTGTAAACTTCATTCCTACCTTTAATATCATCAGATTTATAAGTTAACATTTCGTTTAGGGTATGAGCAGCTCCATGCGCTTCTAGAGCCCATACCTCCATTTCCCCAAATCTCTGTCCACCAAAATGGGCTTTACCACCTAATGGTTGTTGGTGAATTAATGAATACGGACCCGTCGATCTTGCATGAATTTTATCTTTTGCTATATGGGACAATTTCAACATATACATGGATCCTACCGCCACTGGAAAATCGAATGGTTCACCTGTTCGACCATCTCTAAGAACAATTTTACCGTTGGGCTGATCAGGATCATCGCCTAAATATAACTCGTGTTCTTCTCTTACTTTAGATAATTCATCCATGATTTCAGATTCAGTCGCACCATCAAAAATAGGTGTGGCGTAGTAATCGTTAGTTAACATCGATAGCCACCCTAAATGAAGTTCCAAAACTTGTCCTATATTCATCCTTGACGGAACTCCTAGAGGTGAAAGCAACATTTGCAAAGGTGTTCCATCTGGTAGGAATGGCATATCTTCTTTGTTCAAAATGGTTGAAATAACACCTTTGTTTCCATGCCTACCCGCTAATTTATCTCCAACTTGTAGTGTCTTTTTTGTAGCTATGAAAACTTTAACGTATTTATTTACGCCGATTTCTAAAGAAGGAATATCTTTCCTGTCAAAGATCTGAACGTCTATAACCCTTCCCTCAATTCCATGAGGAACCGTTAGAGATGAATCTTTAATGTCTCTACCTTTATCACCAAACACGGATTTAATAAGCTTTTCTTCGGGAGTAGTATCTGATTCTCCTCTTGGGGTAACTTTTCCTACCAGGATATCCCCAGAAGATACGTAAGAACCAATTTTAACTATACCTTCTTCATCTAAATTCCTTAAAAGTTCTTTTTTGACATTTGGAATATCTGCAGTTATTTCTTCGGGACCCAATTGAGTATCCATAGCTTTCGTTTCAAAAACTTCTATGTGTATCGATGTAAAGGCATCGTTTTCTAATAATTCTTGACTAACTACTATTGCGTCTTCAAAGTTGTATCCTTCCCACGGAAGAAAACCAATGAAAATATTTCTCCCAAGAGCTAGCTCTCCCATATCCATGGAAGGGCCATCCGCTATGGCTTGCCCTTTTGTCACTACATCTCCAACGTTAACAATAGGAACTTGGTTTATACACATGTCTTGGTTCGATCTAACATATTTTAATAAAGTGTATTCATCTTTTAAGGGTTCGTCATTGGAATCTTTTAGAACGTTATTCTCTTCGTCCAATCTAGTGATTACAATTTTTCTTCCATCCACATAATCAACAATACCTTTATGTTTTGCCATTATCAAATAGCCTGAGTCTCTCGCTGCTAACCATTCTACTCCTGTACCAACAAAAGGAGCTTGAGGTCTAAGAAGAGGAACGGCCTGCCTTTGCATGTTTGACCCCATTAAAGCTCTGTTTGCATCATCGTGCTCTAAAAATGGAATAAGAGCAGCTGATACAGAGGCGATCTGTTTTGGGGTGACTGATATATATTCAATCTCATCTTTATGGAATAAACTGACTTTTCCTAAATATCTAGCTTCGATGTACTCTTCTACTAAAGAACCATCTTCCCCAATTTCGGCGGAAGCAGGGGCAATTCTATAAAGTTCTTCCTCGTCAGCACTCAAATATACTATATTGTTTAAATCAACTTTTGCATGCTTTACCCTGTAATAAGGAGTTTTCAAAAATCCATATTCATCGACTTTAGCTAAAATTGCCATAGAAGTGATTAATCCAATATTCGCACCTTCAGGGGTCTCGATAGGACACATCCTTCCATAATGAGAATGGTGGACATCCCTTACTTCAAATTTAGCATGTTCTCTTTTCAAACCTCCAGGACCTATTGCTGATAGCCTTCTCTTATGAGTTAGCTCAGCTAAAGGATTCACCTGATCTAAGAATTGCGATAATTGACTAGATGCAAAGAATTGGTGAAAGGCAGTCATTATTGATCTGGAATTTATAAGGGATTGAGGACTTATTTTATTAATTGATTGAACACCTGCAAGTTTTTCAGGAGCATGCTGAATCATTTTAGAAAAAGCTCGTTCAAATTCGATTTGCATGAGTTCTCCAACCGATCTCACTCTTTTATTACCCAAATGATCTCTTGTGTCAAGTCCTTCAATATTTTCCTTAACATGCAGCAAGTATCTGGCGGACAAGATGATGTCTAACTTGTCAACAGCAAAAGTTTTAATAGGATATTTTATTTTGTCTTCCATATCTTCAGAAATATCCTTTTTTTCAACCTCTCGTAAATAATCAATATAAGCTTTTCTCAATTTTACCTGAATTTTCTGTCTTCCAATCTGCGAAAAATCGAATTTATCAGGATTGAAGTACATATCTTCTATTTCTTCTTTGGCCTTCTGCGCCCTTGGAATTTCAGTAGGTTTTAATTTCGAAAAAATTTCTTTGTAAGCTTCTAGAGAAGTCAATCTTTCTTCTTTTTCATATCTTTTTTTCATCTTTTCTAACGTTATTTCTGCGACCAGATGAGCTACTGTTACACTCTTAATTTCATATTTTTTCAGCAGTTCCAAGACTTCGTATAATTTCATACCGTAAGTTGATTTTCTTGGGGGATCCATATCATCTAATTCCTGGAACGATAAGTCCGACAACACAGTACAATTGTTATAATTTGACAGTTCGACTTCATCATCTAAATCAATTTCCTTGGGGAATAATCGTAATATATCCAAATCATTCTCGTATCCCAATGCCCTTAAAAAAAGGAAAAAATTGAATTTTCTTTTTCTGTCTATTCTGACCTGAAGAACCTCTTTACCTGGATTAGGGTTGTAAAGTATCTCCAACCAAGCCCCTTTAATGGGTAAAAAGTGAGCTATAAACATTTCTTTAGAAGTATCTGTCTCTTCTTCTTTTATAAAATACACCCCAGGGGATCTGACGAGTTGGTTAACTATTACCCTTTCTGCTCCATTGACAATAAATATACCTCTTTCAGTCATATAAGGGATGTTACACAAGAATATATCGTCTTTTTCTATCATCTCACCTGTTGCTGAATCAGTTATCCTAACTTTTAAATAAGCTTTACCAGCATAAGTTAATCCCTTGTCCCTACATTCATTCTCACTAAAAGACGAGTCTTCAAACTTTACATCCACAAAATCAATCAAAAATTCTTTGTTTTTCTTCCCACTCGCTTTAACGGGTATCTTTATTGGCATATATCTTTTAATGCTTTCCATAATCTTTTTATCTAAAAAATCCCTAAAAGAATCTTTTTGAATTTTCACTAAATCCTCGTATATTTCAGTTTTCTCTGGAACTTTCCCAAAAAACTTTCTTTCTCTCCTACCTACTTCTCTTACGACCGTATTCAAAGGAACCACCTCGGTATTTAGTCAAAATAGAATTGATGAAAAATAAGTGAAAAATCGCATTAGACAAATGTCCAATGCGAACTAAATTATAACTTTTTTTCATGAAGAAGAGGTTAAAAAAAGACTTCAACTTAATTTCGAATTCGACTTATTTTAATTCTACTTCGGCTCCCGCTTCTTCAAGTTTTTTCTTAATTTCTTCGGCTTCTTCCTTTGGAACACCTTCTTTTATAACTGCGTCTGGGGTTCCAGCTTTTTCAACGAGATCTTTAGCTTCTTTTAAACCTAAATTTGTAATTTCTCTTACAACCTTTATTACACCGATTTTTTTGTCTCCAAAACCTTTCAAAACCACTTTAAAATCCGTTTTTTCTTCTTCTTGTTGTGCCGGAGAAGCACCTGCTACACCTGGTACAGCTGCCATTACGGGAGCTGCTGCAGAAACTCCAAATTCATCCTCGAGCGCTTTCACTAATTCAGCCAATTCTCCTACGGTCATATTTTTAATTTCGTTGATAAGTTCCTCTTTTGTCATATTCCTACACCTCCAAACTTATTTTTTTTCTTTAATTGCGTTTATTACGTACACCACTTTTCTTAAATTACCTGATAAAGCATTTACCAATCCTGAAATAGGACTATTAAGAGACCTTACAACAGTAGCGTAAAGTTCTTGTTTTGAAGGCAGTTTAGCATACTCTTCTGCTTTGGCTGCATCAAAAATCTTTCCTTCTAAAACCCCACCTTTTATAAAAGGTTTGTTATTATGAGATTCAGAAAATTTTTTTACAGCTTTTAAAACATCAACTGGATCTGACTCCTCAGCATATATAACTCCAGTACTACCTTCAAAAAATTTTTCAAAGTCTTCCAACTCTTTATTAGCTAATTTAACAGCTGTTTTTAACAAAGAAGTACGATAGACAGTGAAAACAACATCCTTTCCAAAATTCTTATATAGTTCTAACCTGAAGTCGTTAGACTCTAATACAGACATTCCAGAAAAATCAACGAACAAAATAACAGGCGAAGACTCCAAAGCATAAATAAAACTGTCTATTAAAGACTTTTTGCGTTCTTTAGTTAACAAAAAATAACACCTCCTTAAATAAAAAAGCCGCAATGGGTAGCGGCTAAAAGAAACAAAAATTATTCCTTTATCCGCGTACCTCGGTAGGCGAGATTTCGCCTCTTTAACCCATTAAAGACCTACTTTCATTGGCACGCAATCTGTTATTACTTTTAAATACTTTCTTTTAAGCAACTGATGATAAAGATAAGGAGCTTAAATCGATATTAATACCGGGTCCCATTGTGGAAGCTATAACAGCTTTTCTAATAAATTTTCCCTTTGAATTTTCTGGCTTCATCTTCGTTAACTGGTCAAAAGCGGAAATTAAGTTTTCTTTTAAATCATCTTTATCGAAAGAAACCTTACCTATAGGAATGTGTATGTTTCCTGTTCTGTCATTTCTAACTTCAACCTTACCGGCTTTAAATTCTTTAACCGCTTGCGCTACGTCGTCGGTTACCGTTCCTGCTTTTGGAGATGGCATAAGACCTCGTGGACCTAGCACTTTTCCAAGTCTTCCTATTTTCCTCATGATATCGGGAGTAGCAATTGCCACATCAAAATCGGTCCAGCCTTCGTTGTTTATTTTTTCAATTAAATCATCGGAGCCAACAAAATCAGCGCCTGCTTGCTTAGCCTGAGCAGCTTTTTCTCCCTCTGCAAAAACTAAAACTCTCACATTTTTACCTGTTCCTTTAGGCAGAGAAACCGTACCTCTAACGTTTTGATCTCCTTTTTTTGGATCTATTCCTAAAAGCACATGGAGTTCCACAGTACCATCAAATTTTGTGTAAGAAGTCTTTTTTACTAAATCTAACGCTTCATCGATATCATAATTTTTTTGTTTATTTACAAGTTTTAAAACTTCCTTATACTTTTTTCCATGTTTTGGCATAATCCTCTCCTCCCTTCTTAATCTTCAATTTCTATACCCATACTTCTTGCGGTGCCGGCAATAATTTTCATCGCAGCATCCAAATCCTTGGCGTTAAGATCTTGCATCTTGGTTTCAGCAATCTCTCGGAGCTGCTTCCTTTTAATCTTGCCGACAACCTCCTTGCTTGGCTCCTTAGCGCCAGATTTAAGACCAGCGGCTTTTTTTACCAAAAAAGAAGCGGGAGGAGTTTTTACTATAAACGTGAAAGATCGGTCTTCAAAAACAGATATTTCTACTGGTAACAATGTACCTGCTTGATCTGCAGTAGCAGCGTTGAACTTCTTACAAAATTCCATCAAATTTACACCATATTGCCCCAGTGCTGGTCCTACAGGTGGAGCTGGTGTAGCTTTTCCGGCTTCCAATTGCAATTTTACAACCCTCAAAAGCTTTTTTGCCATAAATTCTTAACCTCCTTGTGGTAAAATGGGAAAATCCCTCCCACATTTTGTTTAATCGATGATCTTTTCAATTTCTCCTAAAGATAACGTTACTGTAGTTTCACGTCCAAACATAGTGACTACAACTTGTAC
Source organism: Petrotoga sp. HWHPT.55.6.3 (assembly GCF_002895495.1). Lineage (NCBI taxonomy): Bacteria > Thermotogati > Thermotogota > Thermotogae > Petrotogales > Petrotogaceae > Petrotoga > Petrotoga sp. HWHPT.55.6.3. The sequence continues at coordinate 11,156 of NZ_AZRJ01000033.1, forward strand.
TTCTTGTTTCTCTAAATCGAAATCTTTAATTTTACCTGTAAAATATTCAAAAGGACCATTTATAATCTTGACATGTTCTCCCAATTCGAAATCGGTTCTAACTTCTTTGACTTGCCTTTTTTGATAAGCTTCTTCACCCATCACTCTAAGAACAAATCTTACCTCGTTTTTATTCAATTTTACAGGTTTTCCGCCTATATTTAAGATAGTAGATACATAAGGCAAATTGCTAACTAATTCCTCAGTTTCTTTAATGTACATCATTTCGACAAAAACATAACCGGGAAATAAATTTTTCTTTTTTGTTTTTATAATCTTTATCTCTTTGTGAAAAGGGGTCTCTCTGATGTCAATGCTTCCTGAAAACTTTGCCTTATACTCTTTAGGCTCACACAATTTATCGCCTATTTGAACCTTACTTCCAATTTTAAATTTCTCATGGATAAAGGTTTCTCTGGGCAATAAGTAGATACTATTTTCTTTCGACTCGTTTTCAACGACTACTCTTTTAACTTTTTCAACGGCTACAATTTCTCCGTCCACATCACTCTTATATTCGAGATTTTTACTGAACGGAGTCTCCGAACGAACTTTTTTCCCAGCTTTTAATCCCGCTAATAAACCTGCACTCTCAGGTATCAGAAAAGTCTTTGAATACTTTTTCCCTTCTGTCTCAACTAAAATCTTACGAAAATTTTTTATGTCTACTATCTTTCCTGAAGTTTTTGCGTATATTTCTGGCTCTCTTGCTAAAATATCTCCTTTTTTTACATCCTTACCCTTTTTAACAAAGATCTGAGCTTCTTTTTCAATGTAGACTTTTTGCACTCTTTTATTACTATAATTCAATTCATCAACTTCGGGTATTATTATTTTTCCAAAATACTTTTCATACCCTAAATTCTTTATTCTCTCTTCGAGAGTTTCTTTAACTTTATTTTCCATTCCTGAATAAACTTGTAGTACATACCATTCTTTTCGCATCTTATATTATTCTCACCACATCTCATTCAACAAATTTATGCGTCTCGAATCAAATGATTATTGAGTAGGTACTCCGCTTCCTCTTAAGAAAACCGGATAAACTAACCATGAAAACAGTTGTAAAAGTCCAAAATCAACAGCAAAAAGATAAACTGCAAAGATTGCTATAACAATCAACACAACCAAAGTAGAATTTAACAACTCTTTTCTGGTGGGCCAATTAATTTTCTTTGCCTCTTGCCAAACGGAAGTTAAAAAAATCCAAAATTTAGACATTTATAAACACTCCCCTATTGTTATGAAAAATACACAACTAAATTTTCGATTCCACATGAAGAGTATGTTTTCTACAATGAGGACAGTACTTTTTTAATTCGATTTTTTCTTTGTAATTTCTATTTTTCTTTTTATAATAGTTTCTATTATTACACTCTGTACATTTCAAAGAAAATTCTATAATTTGGGATTTAGCCGCCACTGTTATCACCTCTTTCTGTGATGAATTAAAATACAAATGGTGGTGAGGGAAGGATTCGAACCTTCGAAGGCAGTCTGCCAGCGGATTTACAGTCCGCCCCCTTTGGCCGCTCGGGCACCTCACCATGAAATTCAAAAAAACGTTGGAGCCGATGAAGGGACTTGAACCCCCAACCTGCTGATTACAAGTCAGCCGCTCTGCCAGTTGAGCTACATCGGCAACCAGTTATTTACCAACTGAAGTTGATTATATCAAACCAAAAAAACGTTGTCAATGGATTTTAAGTTAAAAATATATTAAATTGTACTTTAAGTTGGTTGACATCTGTTATCAAAAAATCCAATAACAAAGAATTTATCTTTACATATTTTGTTTTTAACAATATTCATGGTAAAATAATATTGAAGTGAAAGTATAAAAAATGGCTAATAATAATATTTCTATATAAAGCGACGCGAACTAATCGGTAGTTTCTGTTGCTTAGATGTACGGTAAAGGAGGAGAGTAGACATGTTTGATAATTTTACTGAAAGAGCTGCGAAAGTTTTTATTGAGGCTCAAAATGAAGCAAAACAGATGGGACATCCCTATGTTGGGACAGAACACATTTTATTAGGATTGTTGAAAGTTGGAGGAGGCCATTTAGATACCGTATTTGAAGAATTTAATTTGTACTATAATTCTATAAAGATGGAAATAACAAATGTTGTTGGTACGAATTCAACACAGGGAATAATAGGTTCTCCACAACCAACTCCTAGAGCAAAAAGAATATTAGAGTTGGCATATGATGAATCTGAGCTTATGGGTTTCAATAAGATAGATGCGGAACATCTTCTTTTAGGCATTTGTAGGGAAGCCGAAGGGATAGCCTCTCATATATTGAAACGTTCAGGAATAAATCTAACTTTGATGAGAAAAGAATTAACGGATATGATGATTAAGGGTAGATCAACCGGGAGGATGGAGATTGCTAAAACTGAAGAGTTAGAAGAAAGAAAGCGTCAAAAACAAAATGCGCTAAAACAGCTCGAAGAATACGGAACTGATTTAACTGCTCAAGCTGAGAGCCGCAAACTGGATCCTATAATTGGAAGAGAAATAGAAATTAATCGCATAATGGAAATATTAGCGAGACGAAAAAAGAACAATCCTGTTTTGATTGGTGAGGCAGGTGTAGGTAAAAGTGCGGTGGTCGAGGGTCTGGCACAAAGAATTGTTGAAGGCCGAGTACCTGAAATATTAAAAAATAAAACTATTTTTTCCTTAGATATTACCTCAATAGTAGCGGGAACAAAATATCGTGGAGAATTTGAGAAACGAATGAAAAAATTGATGCAGATATTACAAAAGACTGAAGATATTATTCTTTTTATCGACGAATTGCATATGATTGTAGAGGCTGGTGCGGCTGAAGGTTCTTCCATGGACGCAGCCAATGTATTAAAACCGGCTTTAGCAAACGGAGAAATAACCGTAATAGGGTCCACCACAGCAAATGAGTACAGGAAATTCATCGAAAAAGATCCAGCCCTCGAAAGACGTTTCCAAAAGATATATGTAACTGAACCAACTATCGAAGAAACTATAAATATATTATCTGGAATCAAATTCAAATACGAGGAACATCACAAAGTCAAATATAACCATGGTGCAATTCAATCAGCTGTTCAACTCTCGGTAAGGTATATTACAGATAGACACCTACCAGATAAAGCGATAGATGTTATCGATGAAGCCGGAGCTAAAGCCCGTTTAAGTGCTCTAACGCTCCCTGATAAATTAAAAATTCAATATGAAAAGATTGCAGATATCGAAAGTAAAAGAAACGATCCCAATTCTAAAGAAAACGTTGAAGAAAAACTAAAAAAGATGAAAGAAAAGTATGAAGAAGAATATTCAAAATGGAGATCTGAAGCAGAAAATAAAATAATTCAAATAACCGAAGAGGATATAGCTGAAATAATATCTAATTGGACTGGTGTTCCGCTCAGACAGTTGCGTGCAGAAGAGATGGAAAAATTATTGAATTTAGAGGCTGTCTTACACGAACGAGTGGTAGGACAGGATGAAGCAATAAAATCAGTTGCAAAAGCTATAAGAAGAGCGCGAAGTGGATTAAAAGACCCTAGAAGACCAACAGGTGTATTTATGTTTTTAGGCCCGACCGGTGTTGGGAAAACTGAACTAGCTAAGACTCTAGCAACTTATCTTTTTGGAAACGAAACGCATTTAGTAAGAATAGATATGAGTGAATACATGGAAAAATTCAGTGTCTCCAGACTTGTGGGTGCTCCCCCGGGGTATGTCGGCTACGATGAAGGTGGGCAATTAACAGAAATAGTAAGAAGAAGACCTTATTCCGTAATTTTGCTGGACGAAATAGAAAAAGCTCATACAGACGTATACAATATTTTGTTGCAAATAATGGATGAAGGAAGATTGACTGATTCTCAAGGGAGAACGGTTGACTTTAGAAACACAATAATTATTATGACCTCTAACCTCGGTTCTGAACAGATTAGCAAAACTAAAAGAAGCTTAGGTTTTGTAGAAGAAGGTACAATAGAAAGCGAATACAAAGATATCAAAGAACAGGTGATGTCTGCGGTAAAGGCGGCATTCAAACCTGAATTCATAAACAGATTAGATGATGTCATTGTATTTCACCCGCTCACTAAAAATCAACTTAAAAATATTATATCTATTCAACTTAGCGACCTAAAAAGCCGATTGGAAGAAAGGAATCTTACATTATCCGTGAAAGAAAGTGCCATTGATTTCTTACTGGAAAAGGGTTATGATTCTGTCTTTGGAGCTAGGCCATTGAAAAGAGCTATACAAAGATATATTGAAGATCCTTTGTCCGAAGAATTATTAAAAGGAAAATATGAAGAAGGAGATAAGATATTAGTTACTCACCAAAAATCTAAAGAAAGTCTTTCTTTTAGAAGAGTTCCTAAGGATAAGAAGCAAATGGAAAAGAAAGTGGTCAATAGTTGAGAAAATCTGAGAAACACTATGTCTGCAGTAATTGTGGCTATGAATCCGATAAATGGTTCGCAAAATGTCCTATGTGTAATGAATTAGAATCCGCGGTAGAATATAATACCGCGGATGTTACTATTGATACTGGAAATATTAAAGTTCCAGACATAGTCTTTCTTGATCAAGAACTTCTTCCGGCGAAAAAAATACCTACTAATTTTCAAGAAATTGATAATGTGTTAAACGGTGGGTTAGTGGAGGGTGCGGTCTATTTGTTGAGTGGCGATCCTGGTATTGGAAAAAGCACATTATTGGCACAAATCGCAAAGTCTATTCAGACAGCTGAAGGATACATATTCTATGTTTCTGGTGAAGAATCTACAGAACAAGTAGTTCAAAGATTCAATCGACTAGAAATAAAAAATAAAAATATAGGATTGATATTTGAAAACAATGTGAATGTTATACTTAATGCTTTAGAAAAGTCTAATATGAAATCTTCTGTTATTTTCATAGATTCTGTTCAAACCTTAAAGATAGACAGTATTGATTCCTCACCTGGTAGTATTCTACAAGTAAGGGAAAGTACTAGAAAGATGGTAGAATACGCTAAAAAAAAGAATATCCCTGTAGTACTGGTAGGTCATGTAAACAAAGAAGGAGCTATTGCCGGTCCAAAAGTGTTGGAACACATGGTAGATTGTGTTCTTCAAATGGAATTGGAAGGTGGATCTGGACTAAGGCTTTTAAAAGTAACCAAAAACCGATACGGTCCTACAGATGAAGTTGTTTTATTTGAAATAACCCAAAAAGGCTTAAAACCAATAGATAATATAAATTCTTTTTTCTTATCTGATTATTCAAATGAATCGGGTAACACTTTAACTATAGTAAAAGTTGGTCAAAAATTGCTTCCAATAGAGATACAAGCTTTAGTCAGTAACCCGGTATACGGGTCCCCTAGAAGGGTTACTTCTGGTATACCGTTAGATAGACTTTTAATGATAATTGCAGTACTTTCCAAGAAGTTGAAGCTCCCATTGGAAAGTAAAGATATATTTGTCAGCAGTGCAGGAGGTCTAAGGATCAATGACAGTTCTATGGATGTTGCTATCGCTTTATCTTTAATCTCCTCTATATTCGATACCCCACTTTCTTCTTCAACGATAGCCTTTGGAGAAATAGGTTTAGATGGGAGAATAAGAGGTATTCCTCTTTTAGAAAAAAGATTGGAGCTTTCACAGAAAATTGGTTTTAATAATATAGTTATTCCAAAAAATCTTTCCCCTAGAAAAAACTCTATTATAGTTGCAGAAAGTGTAAAAGATTTGATAAAATTATTCAAAAAAGGGGGATAAAATTTTGAATGAGAAATTAGAAAGAATTTTTGAATTGTTGGCTCCGGGAAAGCCTATTAGAAAAGGTATAGACAGGATAATGGAAGCAAATTTGGGGGCTTTGTTGTTTTTTTGCTCACAACCTGAAAAGCACCTTAAAGAAGGTCTAATACAGTTAGGCTTTAGAGTTGATTCGGATTTTTTACCTGAAAAAATTTATGAACTTTCAAAAATGGATGGGGCTATTGTTTTAAACAGTGATGGAACTCAAATTCTTGCAGCGAATGCACAACTTAATCCCGATAAGAGCATACCTAGTTCAGAAACCGGCATGAGACACAAAACTGCAGAAAAAGTGTCTATTCAAACGGGAGATTTAACAGTCGCAGTTTCTAAAAGAAGAAATATTGTTTCAGTGTATTATAATAAAATGAAATACGAACTTCTACCTGAAAATGTTTTATTTGCTAGATTAAATCAAGAAATTACCATTGCACAAAGATATAGACAAAGCTTTATGAACCTTTTAGACTATCTGAACATCGAAGAGACAAGGGGAAATGTAAGTCTCTCTGACGTTGTTGAGATACTTTCCAAAGGTTTACTAACGATAAAAATTGTACAACGAGCTGAAAAATATTTATTAGAATTAGGAGAAATCGCTGGAAGTGCAAAATTAGAATACGAAGAAATCTTAAGGACAGTCCCTAAGTATGTGGGTGCTGTTATAATGGATTACAGCTCAGAAAACTTAAAGTATCAAAGACCCGAAGATGCGACAAGCATATTCAAAGAATTAGACTTTAACGATTTGGTCGATCCCTTCAAAATAGCAAAAACTTTAGGTTATATTGATGTTTCATCTGAAGACGATCTGGAAGAAACAGCTTTAACATCAAGAGGCTACAGAATCCTTTATTCTACTAAGTTACCAACTTCTGCGGTAAAAAAAGTTGTGGAAAGTTTTAAAAACCTTCAAGAATTAATGAACGCCACTTTTGAAGAATTAACAGATATAAGTGGAATCGGCAAAAGAAGGGCGGAAATAATCTTGGGAACATTGAATAAAAAGAAAAGAGAAAAAGAGGAAATAGAAGAGGAAACTGCACAAATAATAAGCAAAGAAAAGAAGTAATAACACTATTAATAGTTTTTCAATTTAATATTGTAAAAACATCACAATTTTAGAGGTGAAGAAATATAACAACTTTAGCAAGAAACAAAAAAGCTACTCACGATTATGAAATAATAGAAACCTTTGAAGCAGGGATTTCTTTATTGGGCACAGAAGTAAAATCCAGCAAAGCTGGAAAAATCAATTTCAAGGATAGTTTCTGTAAAATAGAAAAAGGCGAATTGATTTTATATAATGTTCACATCAGCCCTTATTCAGGGGCATCTATATTTAATCACGATCCAGAAAGACCTAGAAAACTTTTACTTCATAAAAAAGAAATAAGGCGTTTGCAATCTAAAGTTCAACAGGAAGGCTTGACGATGATTCCGCTCGAAATCTATACTAACAATAAAGGGCTGATAAAAGTTAAAATCGCTTTGGCTAAAGGATTGAAAAAATACGATAAGCGTGAAAAGATTGCAGAAAAAGAGTATGAAAGGAGAATTAGAAAACAACAAAAATATGAAAATATCTGAAAAAATCTCACCAGCAATATCAATTAAGGGATTAACAAAAAGATTCGGGAAAACGGTTGCGGTTGATAACGTTGATCTAGAAATTAACGAAGGAGAGATTTTTGGACTTATAGGTCCCAATGGTGCAGGCAAATCCACCATTATGAAGACTATTTCCACGCTTTTAAACCCTTCACAAGGAAAAGTGGAAATACTCGGAAAAGATCTTTCGAAAAACAAACCAAACCTTAGAAAAGTGATCTCTTTAGTCTCTGATTACTCTGTATTGGAAAATGATTTAACCCCCTATGAAAATTTAAAATTGTTTTCTTTAGCCTCAAATATCGAAGATAGTGATAAAAAAATTAACGAATTTTTTCATAGTTTTGGATTGGAAAAATATAAAAACAAATTAACTAAAAACCTTTCTTCTGGCAACAAGCAGAAGCTGAATATAGCTAGGGCATTATTAAAATCTCCAAAAATACTTTTGTTGGATGAACCAACAAATGCCATAGATGTAGAATCCTCAAGATTTATAAGACGTTATATACTGAACGAAAACATCAAAAATGGAACCACAATAGTGATAACATCCCATTATTTATGGGAAGTTGAACAATTAGCTACAAGTGTGGGGATAATCATAGATGGAAAAATTGTTATCAAAGACAATATAGAAAATATTTATAAAAGGTTCGATTCTATAATTAATATTTATGAACTCACTTTTGAAGAAAAAGACCATGAAAAAATATTAACCTATTTAAAAGATCTCTCTGATGTTTTGGCAATAAAACCCTTATCCAAAGAAAAATTAATAATCGATTCAAAAGATAGTACCTTTACAATGAATAATTTCAAAGTGTCGATAAGAAAATTACGTCCAACTTTGGAAGACATATATTCTTATATAATATCCACCCCAAATCAATGATAGAAATAAAATACTTAAGGTGATAAATTTGCTTTTAAGACTTGAAAATGTGTCTCATAATTTTGGTGAATTTTACCTCTTTTACGATGTCGACTTGGTTATAAATCAAAACGATAGGATCGCTTTAATAGGTAAAAATGGTGCAGGAAAAACTACTTTATTGAATATTATTTCAGGAAATATTGAGCCTATCGAAGGACGGGTGCTCAAGAGAAATGATTTAAATATATCTCTTTTAAAGCAATATAGATTAGATTTAAATAAAACAGATCCTACTTTGTATGACTTTATAAAAGAAAGTGTCTCAAAAAACACACCTGAACACATAGTCGATAAGACTGTCAGAAGTTTGCTAGTGGGTCTTGGTTTCGAAGAAAGCCAATGGAACAGAAATGTTTCTGGTTTAAGTGGCGGTGAACTAACTAGATTGTCCCTCGGAAAAACCCTTTCTGAAAAAAGCGATTTATTACTTCTTGATGAACCTACTAATCACTTGGATCTCTTCTCTATCGATTGGTTAATCAACTATCTCAAAAATTACAAAGGTGCGATGGTTATAGTATCCCACGACAGGACATTTTTAAAACAGTTGTGTAACAAATATTGGGAAATAAACAATTCTAAGATTTGGGAATTCAAAGGGACTTACAAAGAATACATTCAATCACGTGAAATTTATATAAATTCAGTAAATTCAAGAAAACAGAACTTGCAAAAAGAAATCGAAAGACTCGAAAAAATGATAGAGCGTTACCGAAGTTGGGCTACAGAAAAAATGGTTAGACAAGCCGTAATCCGCGAGAGAAAATTGGAAGAGTTGAAAAATGAACTCGAAGAGATTCAAAATATTGAAGAAGAAAAAGGTATAGACGTAAAGATCCCCCAACCCACAAAAACTGGTTACAAGGTAGTAGAGGTTAAAGACCTATCTTTTTCATACAACGAAGAACAAAAATTACTAGAAAACATCTCTTTTGAACTCTACGAAGGAGAGAAATTAGCCATCTTAGGAAAAAATGGGTGCGGAAAGAGCACTTTACTAAAATTATTGATAGGCGAATTAGAAAATCATGAAGGGAGCATTGAGTGGGGATACAATATCAAAATCGGATATTTAGATCAAGTTATATCTAATCTTTCTCAAGAATATGACGTGTTGAATGAAACGTGGGAATTGGTAAAGGATTGGAAAGATTTCGAAGTAAGAAAGTATCTTGGGAGATTTGGATTCTATTCTAGCGAAGTGTTCAAAAAAGTAAGCGAACTCTCTGGTGGAGAACTCACCAGATTGGCATTAGCTAAAATTTTACTTGAGAAACCAAACGTTTTGATATTGGATGAACCCACCAACCATTTGGATATCCTAACGATTGAAAGTTTGGAGCAAGCACTTAAGGAGTACACGGGAGCCATAATCTTTGTCTCACATGACCAATCTTTTATCGAGAATATCTCAAACAAATTCCTTTTGATAGATAACGGTGAATCCAAAATATCTGAAAATATTGAACCTCTTTTAGAAGAAATAAAAAATAACTCTTTTAAAATAAAAAAAGAAAAAAAAGTAAACGAAGAATACGAACAAAATAAAAAAATAAAAAACAGAATAAAAACTTTGAACAAAGAAATTTCAAGAATCAGAGTTGAATCGGAATTGCTATTTGAAAAGTTAGATTCAGTTGAAGCTAAACTTTTTGAGTATGGAGACGATTATAATAAGGTGTTAGAATTAATTGAAGAAAAAAACAAATTAGAAAAGGAACTTACAAAACTACAAAAACTGGAAAGTAAATATGTAGAAGAATTAAATCAACATACTCAAATCTCAAACAATAATTACGGAGGATAATTATGAAAGGCATATATTCTGATCAAACTAGCTGTTATCTTTATCCCGAGGAGCCAAGCATAGATGACAAGGTAACGATTAAACTGAGAATTCCAAAATACTTAGGTAAAAGTATCGGAAGTGTTATTTTTACTCCTCAAAAAAACTTAAAAAATTATCAACATAAACCAATGCAACTCTCAAAAGAAAGTACTTACTTTTATTTTTTTGAAAGTACTTTCAAAATGCCAGACAGAATTGTTAGGTACCATTTCGAAATAGATTTAATAGAAAAGGGCAAAAAAATGTTCTATGACGCTATGGGGATTGTAGAAAATCGCACTATTCATGACTTTGTACTCGTTGCAGATTTTAAAACTCCAAAATGGTCCCATGGTTCAATATATTATCAAATATTTGTTGATCGATTTAAAAACGGAGATGAAACAAACGATCCAGTATCTCACGAGTATCAATACGATGGTCAAGAAGTTTTGAAAAAAGATTGGAACTCACTGCCAGATCCTAAAAATGGTCATAGAGAGTTTTATGGCGGAGATTTACAAGGAGTTTTAGAAAAGATTGACTACTTAAAAGATTTAGGAGTGGAAACGATTTACCTAAACCCTATCTTTGTTTCTCCAAGTCCGCACAAATATGATACTCAAGATTACGAACATGTAGACCCTCATTTTGGGGTTATAGAGGAAGATTCTGAAGATCTTAACGAAAAATACAAAGTCAGAACTACCTCTATAAAGAACCTCGAAAAAAGCGATGAAATTCTAAAAAGTCTTATTCAAAAAGCCCATGAAAAAGATATAAAAGTTATTTTAGATGGTGTTTTCAACCATTGTGGTTCTTTTCATAAATGGGTAGACGAAATGGATTTGTATGGTGAAGGTAGTCTACATAGGGATGATTCTCCCTACAAAAGTTATTTTTATTGGGACGATGCCCAAAAGAGCTATGAGGGATGGTGGGGTTTTCACACCCTACCAAAATTGAATTATGGAAATATTAGTTTATGGAAATACATAGCGGATATTGGGAAAAAATGGGTAAGTGAACCTTTCAATGCAGATGGATGGAGACTCGATGTTGCGGATGATTTAGGTAAATCTTTTGAAATGAACACAGCCTTTTGGAGATTCTTCTACAAAGTTGTAAAAAAGTCAAATCCTGAATCGATAATATTTGCAGAAATTTATAAATCACCTCTTGCTTGGTTAGAAAGACAATGCTGGGACTCTATAATGAATTATATAACCTGTATGGATCCGGTTAGTTATTTTCTTACAGGCATGGAAAAACACAACGAGCATTATAAACCTGAGCTCTTAAAAAATGCTGAGTATTTCGTTAACTCAGTTAGATGGGCTTTATCTCAATTACCCATGAATAGTAAATTTATTGCTTTAAACCAACTAAGCAACCATGATCATTCTAGATGGATGACAAGAACCACACAAAAAGTTGGTAGATTAGGGCCACAAACACATGAGGAAGCTTCCATTGGTAAAGATCTAGATGTTTTCAAAATAGGATTAGTCACAATGTTTACTCTTCCAGGATCACCTGGATTATTCTACGGTGATGAAATAGGTTTAGAAGGTTGGACAGACCCAGATAATAGAAGACCTTACCCTTGGGGAAAAGAAAATAAAATGTTGTTTAATTTCACAAAAGAATTAATTAAAATGTACAAAGAACATCCTGCATTGAGAAAGGGATCTTTTGATTTTCTTGATTGGAACGGAGGATACGTATCTTATGTTTCATGGAATGAAAGTGAAAATATAATCACCGTTATAAATAGAGAAGAAAAAGAGATCAATGTTGAACTGCCATTATGGCTACTCGATAAAAAAGAAGGCAAAATAGAACTTTTATTCGCTACAAAAGATTTCAATTTAGAAGATAATTCTTATAACGATGGCAAAAAATCTCTAAAAATCCCAGAGAAAATTGCCCTTGTATTTAAAATTAATTGATTCCCCTTGCTTGGATATATGGCTTTTTTTAATGTTCTGTAATCTCACCCTTTAAAATATTAATTCCGTGTGGGATAAGATCTTTAACAGCTTCAAAACATTCTTTAACCGCTTTAGTGCTACCTGGAAAATTGATAATTAAAGTGAATTTTCTAATTCCACAAACTCCTCTAGAAAGATATGCCATTGGGGTATTCTCCCCCGTGGCATATCTGATTTTTTCTGGAATTCCTGGAACCTCTTTTTCGATAATGTTTTTCGTAGCCTCCGGAGTAACGTCTCTTGGAGCTAAACCCGTTCCCCCTGTTGTGAGTATTAAGTCTGCAATATTATTGTCGGCTACTTCTTTTAATTTTTGTTCTATTTCTTCTTTTTCATCGGGAATTATTAGGTAAAAACTTTTAATCCAACCTTCTTCTTCAATCATCTTAATTAGTAATTCACCACTTTTGTCTTGTCTTAAACCCTTTGATCCTTTATCACTTATTGTTATTATTGCAACTTTAATCATTACTGTACCCCCTACTCTGATACAATCGTTAATTTATCACCTGGAACCACGATACCACCTTCTAAAACTTTGGCGAAAATCCCCTCTGTCAGCATTATATTGTCAGGATTGAATTCTCCAGCTTTTCCTATTTCAGTAATTTCGAGTAATACACTCTCACCTACTCTAAATTTGGTTCCCACAGGATATTTATATAACTCTATCCCTTCTATGGTTATATTCTGTGCGAAGTTGCAATATCCATCTTTTAATTTTAAATTCCTTTCTTTTACTATTTTTTCAAGGCTTTCTATGCCCAACAAACTGACTTGTCTATGACTTTTTCCTGCATGATAGTCACCCTCTACACCAAAGTTAGTTATAATGTTTATCTTATCTTGGATTTTTTTGAGCATTCCTCTTTTTTCACATTTACAAACTTTGACTACTTTACCTTCTCTAATCATCGTTTTCTCTAACATAAGTCCCACTTTTACCTCCCGTCTTTTTCATTAATTTTATATTTTTAATCACCATATCTTTATCTACAGCCTTACACATATCGTATACCGTCAAAGCTGCTATTGAAACACCTGTAAATGCTTCCATTTCAACCCCCGTTTTACCTGTTGTTCTCACCGTTGCGTAGATACCTAAAGTTGTAGCATTTTCAAATTCAAATTTTATATCTATGCCGGTTATCAGCAAAGGGTGACACATTGGGATTAACTCAGATGTTTTCTTAACACCCATAATTCCAGCCACTCTTGCGGTTTCTAAAACAGCTCCTTTTTCTATCTGACCGTTCTTTATCTTTTCAAGGGTTGATTCTTTTAGCTTTATTTGCCCATAGGCTATAGCTTCTCTTTTGGTTTCATCTTTATCTGTAACGTCAACCATCTTTGCTCTACCTTTTTCGTCTATATGAGTAAATTCTTTCATACCTATCCTCCAATTTGAGACATATTTTTCTTCGGGAAAAAATCATTTTTGTAAAAGTTGTGACTAATGGGTTTAAGAAGAAGAGCTTTTTCAAACTTTTCTCTCACACCTTCTGAAGAGATCTTTCCATCTTCATCGCGCATATTTACTTCAACATCGCTGGCAAGACAAGGCCTCAAAAATCCATCAGCAGTTAATCTCATTCGATTACATGTTGAGCAAAAGTTATGACTAATAGCGGTAATAAATCCTACAGTTCCCTTTGCCCCAGGGACTTTGAAATCCTTTGAGGGGCCATTATTTTGTATATTTACAGGGACCATACCCATCTTATCGATAATTATTTCCTTGAATTCGTTTAGAGAAACATAATAATTACCAGAAAGAAGGCTTGTTTCACCCATAGGCATATACTCAATAAATCTCACATGTAGGTCCTTATCTATTGTGAGATTAACGAAATTTTCCAATTCATTATCGTTGATACCCTTCATCACAACGGTATTAATCTTTACTGGATTTAAGCCAACTTCAAGTGCTGCTTTAATCCCTTCAATTGCTTGAGAAAATTCGCCCCTTCGAGTAATCGTTTTATAGGTATCGGGATTTAAAGAATCAAGACTAATGTTAACCCTAGACAAACCTGCCCTTTTTAAAGCAAATGCATATTTTGGTAGAAGAACGCCATTAGTTGTCATAGTAATATCTTCAAGTTCAGGAATTTTCCTCAATTCTTTGATTAAATTTACTACGCCTTGTCGAACAAGAGGTTCACCACCTGTGATACGAACTTTCTTTATACCAAGTTCAGTACCTACTTCAACGATTTTGATTATTTCTTCATATCGTAGAATACTGCTATGGGTCTTGAAAGTCACACCTTGAGATGGCATACAATAAATACAACGTAGATTACATCTATCTGTTATCGATACTCTAAGATAATCGATACTTCTTCCGTATTTATCAATCATTATAATTGAACTCTCCTTTTATGACATTATTTCACCTGTATTATCTGTTCTATAACCCCCCAATGCAATTACTTGGCTCTTAAACTTTTCAGAATTAATAACCTCAAGAATTTTTCCCATCCTGGTATCTTGTAGAAAGTCAGTTGGAATTATAAAATCATATCTTTCTTCTAAAAGAGGTATAAAATCCAAATCCATCGCATCGGCAGCTGCCTTTATCCCTAATCCTACATCTGCAGATTTATTTGCAACGGCTGCTGCAACAGCAGTGTGGGTGAATTCTTCTCTCTCGTATCCCCTAATTGATTTTGAAGGTATCCCCTTTTTGTTCAACCAATAGTCTAGTAATACACGGGTACCTGAACCTTTCTGTCTATTGATAAAGTTAATATCTGGACGGATTAAATCCTCTATCTTTCCTAATCCTAAAGGGTTGTCTTTTGGTACAATTAAACCCTGTTGTCTCCAAATTAAATTAACCATAGTTACTTTTTTATCACCTAAAATCTCTTTAACGTAAGTTTTATTGTACGTTCCACTTTGTGGATCCAAAAGGTGGGCTCCAGCCAAATGACACTCGCCTCTTTTAAGCGACATCAATCCTCCCATACTCCCCACAGATTGAATGTTAAAGTCAAATCCAAGTTTTTGAGATTTTATTTCATTAACCAATATGTCTAATGAATAATCATGACTCCCAATGAATAACACGTTTTTTGAAATGGAGGAGATGGGGTTCAAAATATATATTTTCACCTTTTCGTTGATACCTATTCCTTCGGATTTTTCTGGGACAGGCATAATACCATCTGCATTCACCAGTGACTCCATGGCAGCCGAACCCCTTTTTCTTGGAACGGCTACGTATTCTCCATCAATAAAAGCTAAATTAACCCTTAAAAATTCTTCCAAGCCAACTTGTGAAGGAACTTTTCTACGAACAACCGCATTTATATATGGTGTTTCTGGAACGTCCAAACTTAACATCTGATACACAAGGGTTCGTACAAAAATATAATAATTCAGCAAAGCAGATAGAGGATAACCAGGTATACCAATTACCGGCTTTTCTTTTATAACACCAAGAATGACTGGTTTACCAGGCATTATGTTAATTCCATGTACAACAACTCTTCCTACTTCATTTAAAATTTTCTCGGTATAATCTTCCCTACCGGCAGAAGAACCCGCTATAATGATCAAAATATCGTTTTTTTCTATCTCATCCAGCACTTTTTTCTTGAGATCTTCATATTTGTCGGGAAGGATCTCGGTAATTGAAACTTTTGCCCCCCATTGTTCGCCATAAATCTTCATCATAGTCGAATTGAAATCCACAAGTTGACCTTTTTCTGGTTCCTGATTGGGAGGAATAATCTCATCACCTGTTGGAATGATCCCTATCAAAGGCTTTTTTTTAACGTTGATTTCTTTCACACCTGCTTCTAATAAAGATCCTACATCATAAGGTCTTATCATATGATTTACTGGGAACATTAATTGCCCTTTCATTACACTTTCTCCAATAGCTCTAATATTTTGCCATGGTGTAGCACTTTTTTCTATAATGTAAAAATCACCTTCATCATTTATTTCCTCTATCTTTATAACCGCATTAAATCCTTCTGGTATCGGATCCCCAGTATCAACTATAACCGCATCTAAACCTTTTTTCAACATCAATGGATTTGTTTTACTGGCTCCATATGTATTTGAAGCTTTAACCGCTATACCATCCATTGCGGATGCATAATAATGTGGTCCAAACCTTTTTGCATAGATAGCTTCTGCTGTGACTCTACCGTTAGAATTCTCAACTTTAATATTCTCTGTTTCAACAGAATAGTCTTTGAAAATCTTTAAATATTCTTCTTTAGCTTTTTCTAAAGAGACTTTTTCTAAATATATTTTACTCATTTATTCACCTTCTTGAATTCAATTTACCACCTTGAAAAGCTCTTATATAGCGCCCCTTCGCCC